>JBFYOR010000117.1:0-2567 GCA_041303695.1 Mycobacterium sp.
ATGTGTCCGGGCCGGCCGAGTCCGTCAGAGTGGTGCGACTGGCCGATCTGGATCCGGCCGATGTGGATATGCGCTGCCTGCTGATCGTGGGTTCGTCACAGACCCAGTGGTACGGCGACACCGTGTTCACCCCGCGCCGCTACCCGGGCTGACCCAACACCCAGTCTGCGGCGGCGGACACCGACTCGACGACCGCCAACCCCGACGGCAACACCGGCCGCTGGATCATCACCACGTCGACGCCGAGATTCCTGGCGGCGTCGAGCTTGGCTCGGGTCATCTCTCCCCCGCTGTTCTTCGTCACCAGCGCCTCGATGCGGTAGTCGTCGAGCAGGGCGCATTCGTCGTCGTAGCGGTAGGGCCCCCGGGACAGCAGCAGGTGGTGGTTGCGCGGCAGCGCGGCCGGCTCCGGTGCGGTAACCACACGGATCAGGAACCAGGTGTCGCTATCGCGGAACGTCGCGGCTCCGGAACGTCCGGTGGTGAGAAATACCCGCGAATACCCCTTGGCTGCAATGACTTCGGCAGCCTCGGTGTCGGATCCCACCCGGATCGCCCCGTCGGTGTCCCACGGCGGCCGGTGCAGAACCAGATACGGGATGCCGAGTCCCTCGCAGGCCTGCGCGGCGTGTGCGGTGATGGTGGCGGCGAACGGGTGGGTGGCGTCGACGACGGCGGTGATCTGGTTGTCGGCCAGCCAGTTCCGCAATCCCGGCACTCCCCCGAATCCACCGATACGCACCGGACCCACCGGCAGCGCCGGATCCGGCACCCGTCCCGCCAGCGAGCTGACGATATCGGCATCCGGGTGCAGCCGGGCGGCCAGCGCGCGGGCCTCGGCGGTGCCGCCCAACAGCAGCACCCGCATCAGTGCCGGGTTCCGCGGGCGCGGCCGGCGGAGTACAGGTAGCTGTCGCTAAAGCCCTCGGCGGCAAGAACATCCCCGACGATGATCACCGCCGTGCGGGTGACCGCGGCCTCGTGCATCTGCTCGGCGATATCGGCCAGGGTGCCGCGCAGCACGACCTGTTGCGGCCAGGAGGCGAATGCCACCACCGCGACCGGGGTGCCGGCCCGGTAGCCGCCGGCCAACAACTCCGGGACGATCGCGTCGATGCGGTGGGCCGCCAGGTGGATCACCAGGGTGCCCCCCGATGCGGCCGCCGCGGCGAGGTTCTCGCCGTCCGGCATGGCGGTGGACAGGGTCGCCACCCGGGTCAGCGTGACCGTCTGGGATACCCCGGGCACCGTGAGTTCGCGGCCCAACGCCGCCGCGGCCGCGGCGAAGGCGGGTACACCCGGCACGACTTCGGAGTCGATGCCGAGTTCATCGAGCAGGCGGCGCTGTTCGGCGACCGCACTGTAGACCGACGGATCGCCGGAATGCAGCCGGGCGACGTCATGGCCCGCAGCATGCGCCGCGGCGAGTTCACCGACGATGTCCTCCAAGGTCAGCGGACCGGTATCGACGATGCGGGCGTCCGGCGGGCAGAACTCGAGCAGGTCGGTCGGTATGATCGAGCCTGCATAGAGGCATACCGCGCAGCGCTGCAGCAGACGCTGGCCGCGAACGGTGATCAGGTCGGCTGCGCCCGGCCCGGCACCGATGAAGAAGACCGTCACACGGGACTCATAACGTCGTCGGGGCTCATAATGTCGTCACCGTCCACTGCGTGATCGGCATGAGCGGGCGCCAGCCGGTGAACCCGCCGAGCGGCTCACCCCGGTAGTGCTGGAAGCGGCGCAGATCGCCGCCGAGACGGGAATGCCATTCCACCAGAAGCGCTTCGGACTCCGCGGTGACGGCATTGGCCACCAGGCGGCCGCCGGCGGGCAGCCGGTCGATACAGGCCTGCATCAGGTCGCCGCCGGTGAGGCCCCCACCGATGAAGATGACGTCGGGCTGCCTGGCGCCGTCGAAGTCCTGCGGTGCCGCGCCGCGGATCTCGACATCGGCGCCGAATGACCGCGCATTGGCGCTGACCCGGTCGCGGCGCTCCGCGTTGCTCTCGAACGCCACGGCATGACACCCCGGCGCGCTTCGGCACCATTCGACGGCGATGCTCCCCGAGCCCGATCCGATATCCCACAGCAGCTCGCCCGGTCGAGGTGACAGCGCAGCCAGGGTCACCGCGCGGACCGTTTCCTTGGTGATCTGGCCGTCGTGGCTGAACACCTCGTCCGGCAGGGCGCGGCCGTCGTTCTCCTCAGGCAGATAACGCACGGCGATGACGTTCAGGTCGTCGATATCGGTGGGTGGCGCGGCCGCCCACGCGTCGGCCGGGCCGCAGCGGATGCGCTCCCGAGCCCCGCCCAGTTGCTCGAGGACGGTGAACTCTGAAGCGCCGCGGCCGGTCTCGGCCAGCACGGCGGCCAGGGCGCGGGGGGTATCCGCATCGCGGCAGAGCACCACTGCCCTCCCACCGCGGCGCACCGCGGTATGCACGGGTGCGGTGACCAGGCTGATGACCTCGGTGTGATGCGCGGACCAGCCCATCCGGGCACAGGCCAGGCTCACCGACGACACCTGCGGCAGTATCCGCACCTTCTCGGGGCCGTGAAGGCGG
>JBFYOR010000118.1:0-2735 GCA_041303695.1 Mycobacterium sp.
GTCCCAGAAGTAGATCACCGAGGAGACCGCCACCACGGTGTAGTAGGTCATGATCGCTATACCCACGCTGTAGACGGTGTCCTCCACGATGCTGTCGCTGACCATCACCAACCCGGCGTAGATGGCCAGCGTGGTCAGCCCGATGAACCAGGTCGCAAATTTCGGGGTCTGGCGCACCTCGTCGACGGAGGCGAACCGGCTGGGCAGCGCCTTGTAGGTGGCCATCGCCAGCAGACCGCGTACCGTCGCCATCACGGTGGACAGGGTGGCCGAGAAGGCCGAGAGCCCGACGATGACCGCCGCGATCAGCGCGCCACCGGAGCCCACCGCGTCGCGCGCCAGGCCGGAGAAGATGTCATCGATATTGGCCGAATGGGTCAGGCTGCCTTCGCTGTCGTCGTCGATACCGGCGTAGGCCAGCGCGGCGACGCTGAAGACCACATATGTGATCACGGTAATGAGGATGGCGGTCACCCCGCTGCGGCCGGACTGCTCGGCGGTCCCCTCGGTCTCCTCCGACATCGACAGCGCGGCGTCGAAACCCCAGAAGATGAAGACGGCCACCAGGAAGCCGCCGAGCAGCGCGCTGAAACTGCTGATGGCGAACGGGTTGAACCATTGCCATGAGAACGGTTCGGCGGTGGGGTTGCTGTTCTGGCGGATGATGTTGATGCCCAGGATCGCAGCGAACAGTGCCAGCCCGCCGAACTGGATCACGGTCAGGATCAGGGTGGTCCGGGACGACTCCTCAGCCCCCCGGGCGACCAGCCAGGTCGTCGCCAGGATGAACACCGCGGCGATCAACACCTTCAGCCAGTCCGGTGGATCCTCGATGGCGAACGCCACGGTCGCGGCGTTCACGGTGATCCCGGCGGCGCCGACCCCGGCCAGGATGCTGGAGAGCATCAGCGCGAAGCCGCCGATCCAGCCGATGTGCGGCATGATCGCCTTTGAGCCCCAGGTGAATACCGTGCCCGCATCCGGAGCCGCGTCGGTGAGGTGTTTGTAGGCCAGGGCGATGAAGTACATCGGGATCACCGCGAGGATGAACACGATCGGCATCTGGTAGCCGGCTTCGTCGACCCCGTGCCCCAACGCGCCGGTCAGTGAGTAGGCCGGCGCGGTGGCGGCCAACCCGATCGCCACCGCACCGATCAGCGAGATCGACCCCTTCTTCAGGCCTTTGGATCTCAGTTCGTGCATCGGCGGGTCGGCTACCCCCTCGTCCTGCGCCATGACGGCATTCTCGCACCATGCGCCGCTGGGGACGGGCGATCAGCCCACAGCGATCGCGGCGCCCAGGGCCAGCCCGAACACCACCGCCGGTATCGCCATGCCGGCGAGGAATCCGAGCCCGAATCGGCGACCGCCGGAGGCGAAGGCCAGCACGATTTTGACCAGCAGGTTGGAGCCCAGCGCGGCGGCGATGGCCGCCAGCGCAGTGTCGACGGTGATGTCACCCGCGGCGGCCAGCGTCGCGGCGGCGATCGCACCGGCGTGGGCGTCGGCGAGTCCGGCGCCGAAGGCGGCCAGAACGGCGCCCTGCGGCCCGAGGACCTCAGCCCCCCAGCGACCGACCAGCAGGGCGAAGATCAGCACCGCCGCCAGGATGAGCGCAGGCCGCAGGGCGAACGGACGGCCCGCGGGGACGGCCGTCGCGTCCGCAGCGTCCCCGCCGTGGGAGGCACCCCGATAGACCACCGCCGCCACCACCGCGAGGACCAGGGCCGAGCAGAGCACCGCCGGCCAGAGTCGGCGCAACACCTGGGTGTCGACGTAGGCGGTGACGACGATCAGTTGCACGAAGGTAGCCAGGCTAGAGACCAGAGCACTGGCCAGCGGCGCACGCAGAGGTGTACCGGTGCGGCTGAGCCGGCCCATCGCGGCCGTGGTCGCACTGGACGAGACGAACCCGCCGGCCAATCCGGTGATGAGCAGACCCCGCTGCGGCCCCAGCGCGCGCACGCCGATATAGCCCGCCCACCCGATACCGGTGAGCAGCACCACGAGCAGCCACACCCTCGCCGGGTTCAGCACCCCGTACGGACCCAACGCCCGGTCGGGCAACAACGGCAGGATCACAAACGCCACCACGAAGAACTTGATGGCGTCTTCGAGTTCGACCTCACTGACGATCTCCCGGGCGAAGCGATGAATCCGGCTCTTGGACACCAGCAGAACGACGACGACGACGGCGAGCGCCACGGCGACGGCGGGCCGGGTGTAGGCCAGCGCACCGAGCAGATAGGTCACCAGCGCGGCGATCTCAGTGGTGGTCCCGGGGTCTTCAGCGTTGGTGCGGAAGTAGGCCAGCGCCATCAGCGCCCCGATGCCGGCCAGGCCCGCCACCACCGCCCACGGTCCGAACGACGCGGCGACGGCCCCCAGCAGTGCGAGCAACGCGAAGGACCGCGAGCCGGCCGAGATCCGCCGGCTATGACTGCGCTCCCGCTCGAAGCCCAGCAGCAGTCCGATCGCCAACGCGACCAGAAACGGCTGCAGCTGCTGCCAATTCACTGCCGACCCCCTGTACGGGATCCGATGGTTCTACAGATAGGAGACCATGGTGGTGGCTATCAGCACGACATAGACCACCAACGAGATCACACCGACGCGGCGGTCCAGTTTTGTCAGGTCCGCCTCAGCCGCATCCTTCTGGGATCGGCGGCTTGCGAAGACCGCATAGCCCATCGCGACGAGGATGTAGAGCATGGACAGGATGTAGACCAGGTCCA
>JBFYOR010000119.1:0-2531 GCA_041303695.1 Mycobacterium sp.
GCCTGCTGAAGCGCGTCACCAACCCCGATGCTGACCGCCTGGTTCACCGCGTTGCGCGCCTCCGGGCGGTTGATCGTGATGATCAAAGTGTTGCCCCGGCGCTCGGTGAGAGCGCCGGGGGGCACGTCCGGCGACGATCCCTGAGGAGTCGGACCATTAGACACCGTGTCGGCCACTAGAGAAGTTCCAGGATCGTCGCGTTGGCCTGGCCGCCACCCTCGCACATGGTCTGGAGTCCGTAGCGAATGTTGTTGTCCCGCATGTGATACAGCATGGTGGTCATGATCCGGGCGCCGGATCCGCCCAGCGGGTGGCCCAGCGCGATCGCGCCGCCGTTGGGGTTGAGTTTGTTCTCGTCGGCACCGATCTCCTTGAGCCAGGCCATCGGAACCGGGGCAAAGGCCTCATTGACCTCGAACACACCGATGTCATCCACGCTCAGGCCGGAGCGTGCCAACGCCTTCTGGGTGGCCGGGATCGGCGCGGACAGCATCATCACCGGATCGGCGCCGGCCAGCACGGCGGTGTGGACTCGGGCAAGCGGCTTGAGGCCCAACGACTTCGCCTTCTCCGCCGACATGAACAGCAGGGCGCCGGATCCGTCGGAGATCTGCGAGGAGTTGCCGGCATGGATCACGCCGTCATCGGAGAACGCCGGCTTGAGCTGGGCCATCTTCTCCAGGGTGGTGCCGCGGCGGATGCCCTCGTCCTTGAGAACCACGTTCCCGTCCGGATCCTTGATCCCGACGATCTGATCATCGAAGGCTCCGGAATCCTGCGCCTTGGCGGCCTTCTCATGGGAATCCAGCGAGAACTGGTCGAGCATGGTGCGGGTTAGACCCCACTTGGCGGCCATCATCTCCGCTCCGATGCCCTGATTCGGGGTGCGGGTGTAGCGGTCCTTGAAGCGGGCCGAATACGGATTGCCGCCGTTAGCCAGCGAGGCGCCCATCGGGGTTCGCGACATCGACTCCACGCCGCCGGCGATCACCGCGTCGTAGTGGCCGGCCACCACGCCGGCAGCGGCGAAGTGCACCGACTGCTGGCTGGAGCCGCACTGACGGTCCACCGTCACCCCGGGGATGGTCTCCGGCCAGCCGGCGGTCAGCACCGCGGTGCGGGCTATGTCCAGTGCCTGCTCGCCGGCCTGCATGACGCAGCCCCAGATGACGTCGTCGATGATCGCCGGGTCGATCCCGGCCCGATCGGCCAGACCGCCGAGTACCTGCGCCGACAGCTCCGCCGGGTGCACACCGGACAGACCGCCGTTGCGCTTACCGACCGGTGCCCGCACCGCCTCGACAATTACCGCTTCCGCCATCGGGTTCTCCTCACGTGGGTATGGACTTGCTTCGATTCTGACAGACCAACCAACCGTTTGGTCAACTCGGGTCAAGGTGGACGGGGACATCGTCGTCCCAGGGCTGACGGGCCACCATGTCCCCGACCTTGACGTAGCCGCGCTCGAACTCCCCGGTGGCGGCGTCGACGAGGCGGTAGCGCTGGGTCTGCCGGTGGATCGGCTGGGCGTCGAGCAGCACCACCCGCACCTCGCCGGGCTCGAAATGACAGCGCCGTTGCATCGCACTGATGAGTTGCTCGTTGTGCATATGCCCGTCGCCGAAGTTCCAGCCCAGCGCGGTGCTGCAGATCCGTTCGCCGTCGGTGACCGAGTAGTCGTCCTCGTTGTGCCCGGCCATGGCCCGGTGCGCCAGGGTGAACAGCGCCCGGCCGTGGGTGTTGAAGCCGCGGAAGGCGTATCCCATGTAGATCGGGATCTGGGCGGCCTCCTTGCTGCCGTAGAACTTTTCCAACTGCGCGGCGGGCATATTCGCGATGCTGACGAGGCCGGCGTTGATCTTCGCCTCGGCCGAGGGCTTGATGCACCACAGCGTGGTGTCCCAGTTTCCGGCGTAGTAGCGCATGCCGGGCAGGAAGGAGATTTTGCGCGGCATCAGGTTTCCCGCGATGACGACGGCGACCATCACCGCGAACAGGATCAGCGGCAGCGGGGTGGTCATATCGGCCAGACCCACCTCGGCGTGGCCGACGAACAGCGCCAGCACGGCGAAGATCATGAAGACGTTCCATTCCAGCGGCACTCCCATCGGGATCGCGCTGAGGATGCCCAGGTGAAAGCAGACCATGACGGTGGCGGCCACCGCCGTCAGCCAGCCGCCGTGGGAGAAGAACAGCACCAGCGGCACCAGTCCCTCAATCGCGGTGCTGACGTGGGCCAGCGCCTTGGACGGCCAGCCGGGGCGCAGGTCATCGGGGAACCGTTTGAAGAAGGCACGTTTGACCGCCCGCGGCCGGACCACCGGGCTGTTGGACATCATCGTCGAGATCACGAACGGGAAATGCTGGGTGAGCTTGGAGGTGGCCGCACCGATCCAGATCACCAGGCACACCAGCTTCGCCGCGACGATCGCATCCACTCCACCGAACAGGAAGGCGACGACGAACGGTGCGTAGACCTCACCGCGGGCGGCCAGGAAGATGACCTTGTCCCGAAGGCCTATCGCGGCCAG
>JBFYOR010000120.1:0-6415 GCA_041303695.1 Mycobacterium sp.
CTGCGGTGCCCCCAGTCGGACTCGAACCGACACTTGGCGGATTTTAAGTCCGCTGCCTCTGCCAATTGGGCTATGGGGGCATGCCGAACCCGGCACGACAGCACCGTACCGTTTGCCCGCACTGGGCCGGGCAGACCATATCCGGCGCGGCCGGCCCATCGGCGCGCCGGTGGACCCCTCGACACCGAGGCCGAAGTGCTCCTGATGACACCGGCAGGTTCGGCGAACTATCGTTGACTGGTGGGTCCGCGCGGGCGGGTCCGAAGGAGATGAATGACATGGGTATTCCCGAGGTCAAGCGGACCGGCGGCTGCACCTGCCGCTGTGGAGCCTGCAAGAGCCAGGCCCACTGCCGGAACATCGGCAGCGGCTGCAAGGTCAAGCTCTAAGTTCCGACTAGCTCTGCCGGACTCCGGCACCGGTATCCCGGTGCCGGAGTTTCGTGTTGTCAGACCGGAATCGACAGAGCAATCCCGTCGAGGATGTCGTGCTCACTGACGACGAGATCGTCGATCCCGGCGCGACGGGCCAGTGCGGCCGCCAATTCCTCGACCACGATCGCTCCCCCGCCGATCACGTCGACCCGGCCCTCATGCATCGGCCCCAGTGCGGCGCGCTGACTTCTGGTCATCCCGATCAACTGCTCACACACCGGCAGCAGTTCGGCGAACCGCAGCCGCGATAAGTGAATCGCCTCGGCGTCGTAAGTGCTCAACCCGTGAGCCAGTGCGGCGATGGTGGTGAACGTGCCGGCCAATCCGACCCACGTCCTGGCCTGCTCCACCGGAACCACCCGCAGCGCCTCGGCGAGGCGTTCGCGCACCACCGCCCGGGCCTCGGCCACCTCGGTGGCGGTCGGCGGATCCGAATGCAGGCAACGCTCGGTCATCCGCACACAACCGATGTCGGCCGAATAGCTGGCCTGAACCCCGCGACCCCCACCGAGTACCACCTCGGTGGATCCTCCCCCGAGGTCAACAACTACGAAAGGTGCTGCACTGGAATCTAATTCGCCGACAGCGCCGTTGAAGGACAGCTCCGCCTCCTCGGTACCGGTGATCACTTCGGCCACCGCGCCGGGAACCACCGAGCCCAGTACCGCGGCGGTCATGGCGAAGAACTCGTCGCGATTGGCGGCATCCCGGGTGGCTGAGGTCGCCACCATGCGCAGCCTGCCCACGCCGTGGTCGCGGAGCAGGTCGGCATAGTCCACCAGGGCGGCCCGGGTGCGAGCCAGCGCACCGGCGGAGAACCGCCCGGTGGCGTCCACCCCCTCGCCCAGCCTGACGATGCGCATCTCACGGTGCACATCCCGCAAGCGGGCACCGTCGCGGTCGGCGATCAGCAGGCGGATCGAGTTGGTGCCGCAGTCGATCGCCGCCACCCTGTCCAGACTCACGTCCACTGCTCCTCTGCCAGAATTCCGGCCATCGCGGGGTCGCCGGCCAGCATGGCCAGCGCCTCGTCGCCGAACGGATTGACCCCGCGGCCCTTGGCCAGCGCGTGGGCCATCACCACGTGCAGGCACTTGACCCGGTCCGGCATCCCGCCACCGGAGAAGGTGGTGCCCAACGGCTCGATGGCGTCGCGCTCGGCGAGGTAGGACTCGTGGGCGCGCCGGTAGACGGCGGCCAGGTCCGGATCCTCCCGCAGCCTCGCCGTCATCTCCCGCATCACCCCTTCGGACTCCAGTCTGCTCGCCGCGGCGGTCAGGGCCGGATGGGTCAGGTAGTACAGCGTCGGGAACGGGGTGCCGTCGGGCAGCCGGGGTGTGGTCTTGACCACGGCAGGCTCACCGTTCGGGCAGCGGTAGGCGATCTCCAGCACGCCGCGAGGATCTCGCCCGAGTTGGCGCGCCACCGCATCGAGGTCGGCCAGGTCAACCACCGGGCGAAGGCGGTAGCGGCGCGGGCGGAGGTGGCACCGGGGCTCCGGGCGGAACGGGCGGCTCACCGGGTGCCGGTGGCATGGCCGGTGGACCATGCGGTGTGTCGGCGATGGTGTGCCACAGCGAGGTGTACCAGGGATCGCCGCTCGGGGCCGTTTGTGCCTGCGGCCCGGCGTCGGGCTGCACCACCGATCCGGGCGGCAACTGGACCTGATACGGGATGTCGCCGGGTTTGACGAAGCCGAGCCGCTCGCGGGCCTGGGCGGCGATGTAGACCGGGTCGGCGAGTTTGGACTTCTGGCCTTCCAGTTCGGCGATCTGGGTACGCAGGGCCGCCTCGCTGGCAGCCAACTGTTTCATCTCGGTGCGCTGGGCGAAGTAGGTGCGTACCGGGCCGGCGATGGTGAGCGTCAGCACACACACCACCGCCGCGAGGATGGCCGCGCGTCGGGCGGTGAAACCCAGGCGTTGCTCGTTCTGCTGCTGCACCGAGTCCGAGATCACCTGCCGGATCGGCTCGGTGATGCTGCGGCCCACCGACTCGGCCCGGGCGCGCAGGCCGGTGGGGCGCGTCTCCCGGGCGCCGATCCGGGCCGGGCGTGCGCGGACCCGGCCCGACGTGCCCGGCCGGGAGGCCGGGGCGCGCCGTTTCGGATCGGTCCGTTTGCCTTCTGCCACAGTACTTATCGCCTTCTCGGGGCTTATCGCCTATTCGGGTCCGGCGAATCGCGGGAACGCGAGATCGCCGGCGTAGCGGGCGGCATCACCGAGCGCTTCCTCGATCCGCATCAGCTGGTTGTACTTGGCCACCCGCTCGCTGCGGGCGGGGGCACCGGTCTTGATCTGGCCACTGCCCACCGCGACCGCGAGGTCGGCGATGGTGGTGTCCTCGGTCTCGCCGCTGCGGTGGCTCATCATGGTGCGGTAGCCGCTGTTGTGGGCCAGCGCCACGGCGTCGAGAGTCTCGGTGAGCGTGCCGATCTGGTTGACCTTCACCAGCAGCGCGTTGGCGGCTCCCCGGTCGATGCCTTCTTCGAGCCGCTCCGGGTTGGTGACGAACAAATCGTCGCCGACGATCTGCACCCGGTCACCGATCGCGGTGGTCAGTGCCACCCAGCCGTCCCAGTCGTCCTCGGACAGCGGATCCTCGATGGACACCAGCGGGTAGGAATCCAGCAGTCCGACGTAGAACTCGCCCATTTCGGCGGCGGTACGGATCTGCTTCTCGAAGCTGTAGCCGGACCCGGAGGTGTAGAACTCGGTGGCCGCGACGTCCAGGGCCAGCGCAACGTCGGCCCCCGGCTTGAACCCGGCTGACTCGATGGCCGAACAGATCAGGTCCAGCGCGGCCCGGGTCCCGGCGACGTCGGGGGCGAACCCGCCCTCGTCGCCCAGACCGGTGTTGAGGCCCTGCTTCTTGAGCACCGATTTGAGCGCGTGATAGACCTCCGCACCCCAGCGCAGCGCCTCCTTGAAACTGGGTGCGCCGATCGGGGCGACCATGAATTCCTGGACGTCCACCCCGGTGTCGGCGTGCGCACCGCCGTTGAGGATGTTCAACATCGGCACCGGGAGGATATGGGCGTTCGGTCCGCCGAGGTAGCGGAACAACGGCAGTCCGGCCGAGTCGGCGGCGGCCTTGGCCACCGCCAGCGAGACACCCAGGATGGCGTTGGCGCCCAGCCGGGATTTACCGGGAGTGCCGTCGAGGTCGACCAGAGCCTGGTCGACGAGTCGCTGATCATCGGCCGCCAGACCGATGACGGCCGGAGCGATCTCGTCGAGCACCGCCTCGACGGCCTTCTGCACACCCTTGCCGCCGTAGCGCGCACCGCCGTCGCGCAACTCGACGGCCTCATGCTCACCGGTGGAGGCGCCGGACGGGACGGCCGCGCGGGCCATGGTGCCGTCGATGAGGGCCACCTCGACCTCGACGGTCGGATTGCCGCGCGAGTCGAGGATTTCGCGGGCAGCCACCTGCTCGATGATGGGCACGGATTTCTCCCTTGCTGGGCGGGACGATTGACTGCCAAACAGCCTAGATGGTCGATGCCGCCGCGGGGCCGCAGTCGGCAGGTCGGCTAACGCGGGTGACCGGCGGCGTAGGCGGTGGCCCAATCCCGCACCGCGCGGGCATAGGGCTCGGACTGGTTGTAAGCCCGCAGAGCGTTCATCCAGCCGCGCGGCGTGGACATGTCCTTGCCGCGGAAGCACAGGTAGCCAGCCGCCGAGAGCGCGGCGTCGTCGAAATTGTCAGGGCTGATCACCCGATCGTTGTTGGCGTCCACGCCGTACAACCGCCAGGTCTCCGGGATGAACTGCATGGGTCCCATCGCCCGGGCATAGACCTGTTCGCCGTCGATCGACGCCTCCCGGTCGACGATCGCGCGGTTGCCGTTGGTCCCGTCGAGGTGCACCCCGCGGATGGGCGGGCTGACATCGCCGTTGGGCGCGATCTCAGCCCCGCGGTAGGTGCCGTGGTGGCTTTCCACCATGCCGATACCGGCCAGCGTGGTCCACGACAGGTGACACTCCGGGTTCTCCACCTCTGCCACCCGGGCGGCGTATCCGTAGGCCTCCAGGGCAGAGATCGGGATGCCGAGGGCCGGGGCGCGGTGTTCGGCCCATTCCCGCAACTGGTCGGCAGGCCGGCCGGCGGCCCGGGTGTCGATGGCCGGAACCGGGTCGCCCGCCGGGGGTGGAACGCCGCCGGGGATGGGCGGGCCGGAATGCCAGGAGCAGCCGGACGCCATAAGCGTCGCCGTCGCCGCGACGACGACGGCCCGCATCCAGCGTGACGACGACACGAAACTCCCACTCCCCCGAGCGCTTCCGGAAAGCTGTCCAAACCTCTACATCGTCCCATGGGAGGGGTTTCGTTAGCCGGGACCGAAACGCATGTCGGCGGCTAAGCCAGGTGCAGCCGCCACTGTTCGGCGCTGATCGGCCCGGAGGCGCCGATCGCCTGCTCGGCGGCGCGAACGGCGTCGATGAACTCCAGCACCGCGGTGCGCATCTCGTTCTCGGCATCGCCGCCGGAACTCACCTCGATCGAGGTCAGCGCGGGCGGGATCAGATCGGGCGGCAGACCGGCCGCCGCCACCCGGTCGAGCACCTTCTGCGCCAGCGCCAGTGCGGGCTGCCCGGTCGGCAGGCCGTCGACACAGGACCCCGCCGAGGACTTTGTGGACTTTTCCAGGGCCTTGCGCTGCTCCCACTGGGCCAGCTGGTCCTCCAGGGTGATCTGCTCGCCGGCCAGCACGGCGGGCACCCGGTGGCCGAGCTTGCGCACCAGCGCGTCGGCGACGTCGTCGATGCTGAACGGGTGCGCCGGGGACTCTTCGGCGATGCGGGCATGAAACAGCACCTGCAGCAGCACATCACCGAGCTCGTCGCGCAGCTCCTCGGCGTTTCCGCCGCGGACCGCGTCGAACAGCTCGTAGGTCTCCTCCAGCAGATAGCGGCGCAGCGAGTCGTGGGTCTGCTCGCTCTCCCACGGACCCGAGGTCCGCAGCTTGTCCATGATCGCCACGGCGTCGACGAGCCGCTCGCCGGGTCGGGCCGCGGCGACGGCGATCAGCTGCTCGCCGGCTGCCAGCCTGTCCCGCACCTCGGGGTGGCCGGGGTCAGACGACAGCAGCACCGGTGCGGACGGGCCGAGGAGCGAGGACCGGGCCGACGGCAGCGACCACTGCACCCGGATCGGCATCTCCTCGGTGTACTGGACGTCGCCGCCGAGTAACTGGACGGCCTCGATCGGCACGAGGGCGGGCCGGCGCGCGTCGACCAGGATCACCGTCATCGGACTGCCTCCCTCCCGTCGGGCGTGAACGTCGTTATATCAATCTCGCCCTTCGGGCGGCCGTCAAGTGCCAGAAGAAGGTCGACGGCCAGCTGCACAAGCTCGAGGTCGCGGATGCGGGGAGCACCCACGGCGTCGGTGGCGCGCGGGATGGGCACCTGCACGGCCGCCGTGGTCGCCCGATAGCGGGCCGCCGGATACATCCGCGTCAGGCGCACCTGCGCGGAGTCGGCCAGGGTCAGCGGCGCGACCCGAAGCGTTGCCGCCGAACCGGTCGCGGTGGCCGCGAGTTCGGCGACTCCGTAGTGACGGCACAGCAGGCGCAGCCGGGCCACCGCCACCAGACGCAGGGCGGGCTGCGGCAGCGGGCCGTAGCGGTCGACAAGCTCGTCGATCACCGCGGCCACGCCCGCTTCGTCAGCCGCCGAAGCCAGCCGCCGGTAGGCCTCCAGTCGCAGCCGGTCGCTGCCGATGTAGTCCGGCGGCAGGTGAGCGTCGACGGGCAGGTCGATGCGGACGTCCTTGGCCTCCTCGGCGGTCGTCACGGTCTTGCCATCGGCGGCCGCGCGATAGGCTTCCACCGCCTCTCCGACCAGCCGCACGTACAGGTCGAAGCCGACACCGGCGACATGCCCGGACTGCTCGGCGCCGAGCACGTTGCCGGCGCCGCGAATCTCCAAGTCCTTCAAGGCAACCGCCATACCGGCGCCGAGTTCGTTGTTCTG
>JBFYOR010000121.1:0-17117 GCA_041303695.1 Mycobacterium sp.
GCGTTCACCGTCGCCGGGTTCGCCGTACTGCTGTTCGACTACCGCCACTTCGGGGCCTCCAGCGGCCGGCCCCGACAGCTCCTCGACATCGGCCGCCAGCAGGACGACTACCGGGCAGCGGTGCAGTGGGCCCGCCGGGCCGAGGGCATCGACTCGGACCGGATCGCGCTGTGGGGATCGTCGTTCAGCGGCGGGCACGTCCTGACTGTCGCGGCCGCCGACCCGCGGATCGCCGCCGTCATCGCGCAGGCGCCCTACACCGACAGTCTCCCGGTCATCCGGCGGATGCCGGTGCGCAATCTGGTGCGCGCCGGCTTGGCCGCGGTGCGCGACGCCGCCGGCGCGGCGCTGGGCCGCGAACCCACGCTAATCCCGGCCGCCGGCCCGCCCGGCACCTTCGCCGCCATGACCGAGCCGGATGCGCTGACCGGATTCCGGGCCATGGTCGGCCCGGAGTCGTTGTGGCGCAACGAGGTTGCGGCCCGGTTGATGCTGACCCTGCCGTTCTTTCGGCCGGTCCGGTCCGCGGCCCGGTTGAGCATGCCGGTGCTGCTGTGTGTCTGCGACGCCGACACCACGACCCCACCGTCCTCGACGATCACCGTCGGGAAGGTGGCGCCGCGTGCGGAACTGCGGCACTACCCGTACGGCCACTTCGCGATCTACGCCGACCCGCAGGTCAAGGCCGACCAGGTGGCCTTCTTCAAGCGCGTGCTTGCCTGACCAGACCGGCTGTCGCCGAACGCAACTCGTCGGCCGAACTGAGCGGGCCGCCGAAGCCGACCCGGGTGTAGGCCTCGCCGCGGGGCGTGCGCACCTTGAGATCCAGGCCGTAGCGGTCGATGCCCGTGCAGACCGCGGATTCGGTATCGGGATAACCGCCGAACGCACGGGCCATATCGGCCTGGCCGGCGGCGTGATCGGCGTTGAGGTGTTCGATCGCGCCGCTGGCTTGCGGTGTCACGGGGTCGGGTTCGGCGGCGACGTAGTCCGCGGCGCTCGCCGAGTCCATCCGGCCGTAGCCGCCCACCCAACGCACCCGTTGCACGCGCAGCACCCAGACCGCGAAGTCGCTGTAGTCGATGTAGTACTTCGCCGCCGGGACGGCGGCCATATGCGCGGCGCGGGCGGCGGCCAGTTCGTCGCCGACCGGTTGCTCCACCACACCGGCCAGCGTGATGCGCGGGCTGGCCAGCGGGTCGGACTCGGCGCCGGGAGCCACCACGGACAGGCTGGCCCGCGGGTCGGCGGCGAGGTTGCGGCCGTGTTCGGCCAGCAGCGACACACACAGCACCGGTGCGCCGTGCAACAACCCGTAGGTGACGAACGACGCCCACGGATCACCGGTGGCGGTGAGGCTGGCCAGGGTGCCGGCATTGGTGGCGGCGGCGATGGTGCGCGCTTCCTCGGCAGCCGACGGTCGGGTCGGATCGGTGATCTCGCTCGACGGCGGCGGCATGGTCGGGGCGTCGCCGGGGTCGCCATGATCGCGGGATGCCACGACAGCGACGATACCGGTGGGCGCCGATGGCCGAACCCGTTCGGCAGGGCGGCTTGACGGTGGCGGTACCTTGTCGTGCATGAGTCAGGACACGAACTTCGTTGAGCAGGAACGCGCCCGCCTGGAGAGTGAGCTGGCCGAACTGCGGCGGCGCCGCGAGCAGTTGCATGCCGATCTGCAGGCGGACGCCCAGGCCGTCGGCGACCGCGGCGACGCTGCCGAGGCCTTGCAGCGGGCCGAGGACCTCGGCGGCCTCGACGAGCAGATCAGCCGTTTGACCTGGCTTCTGGCCGGCGGCAACGCGACGGTGCCCGGGCAGCTGCCCAATGGCACCGAGGTCAAGCTGCGCTGGCCGGACGGCGAAGAGATCGCCATGCGGGTGGTCAACTTCATCGAGGAGACCCCGGCCGGGGCCGAGGACACCACCCTGACCGCCGACAGTCCGCTCGGCCTGGCGCTGTTCGGGCGCAAGGCCGGCGAGACCATCACCTACCGCACCCCGCGGGGTGAATTGCAGGTCGAGCTGCTGGCCATCGAGCAGCCCTGATGCGGGCGGTCAGGGTCACCGAACTGGGCGGCCCGCAGTCCGTCCAGCTGGTCGACGTCGAGGAACCCTCTGATGACGGCGTCGTGGTCGACGTCCACGCCGCCGGGGTGGCCTTTCCTGACGCACTGCTGACCCGGGGGCTCTACCAGTACCGCCCTGAGCTGCCGTTCACCCTCGGCGCCGAGCTGGCCGGTGTGGTGCGCTCGGCTCCTGAAGGCGCGTCGGTCAAGCCCGGTGACCGGGTGGTCGGGCTGACCATGATCGGTGGCGCGATGGCCGAGACTGCGGTGCTCGGGGCCGACCGGGTGTTTCCGCTGCCGGATAACGTCAGCTTCGAGGCCGGTGCCGGCCTGCTGTTCAACGACCTGACGGTGTACTTCGCGCTGACGGTGCGGGCCCGGCTGGCGGCGGGGGAGACGGTGTTGGTGCACGGCGCGGCCGGCGGCATCGGCACGTCCACCGTGCGGTTGGCTCCCGCGCTGGGGGCCAGCCGGGTGATCGCGGTGGTCAGCTCCGAGGACAAGGCACAGGTGGCGCGGGCGGCCGGGGCGACCGACGTCGTGCTCGCCGACGGGTTCAAGGATTCTGTCGCCGAACTCACCGGCGGCACCGGTGTGGACATCGTGATGGACCCGGTCGGCGGTGACCGGTTCACCGACTCGCTGCGTTCGCTGGCCCCGGCCGGTCGGCTGCTGGTGGTCGGTTTCACCGGTGGGGAGATCCCGACCGTCAAGGTCAACCGGCTGCTGCTGAACAACATCGATGTCGTCGGCGTCGGGTGGGGTGCCTGGGTGCTTCGGCATCCCGGGGCGCTGGCCGAGCAGTGGCAGGGACTGGCCGGGCTGCTGGAGTCCGGGAAACTGGCTGCGCCGCAGCCTCAGGTGTTCCCGATGGCGCAGGCCGGCGAGGCGGTCGCATCGCTGGAGAACCGGACGGCGCGAGGCAAGGTCGTGGTGCGGGTCCGCGACTGATCCGGTGAATCATCCCTGGGCCCAACGGCTTCCGCGTCAACGCTGGTACGCCGGCAGGGGCCGGACCCTGGTATCGGTGGAGTCGGAGACCGTGGTGCCGCTCGGCGGCGGCCTTGAGTTGGAGTTGCTGTCGGTCGGATACACCCAAGGCCCGGCTGAGTGCTATCAGGTTGTGGTGCAACGGGATTCGCCTGGTGATGACGCATTCGTCCAACCGGATGCGGCGCGCCGACTGCTGGCGCTGATCGCCTCCTCGGCTGTGGTCGAACAGGTCCGATTCACCCGGGAACCGGGCGCTGCGCTACCTACCGGCGACGCTGTCCGGAGGATCGAGGCCGAGCAGAGCAACACCAGCGTGGTGTTCGACGAACGGGCCATCCTCAAACTGTTCCGCCGGGTGCAGGGCGGGGTCCACCCCGATATCGAACTCAACCGGGTGCTGGCCGCGGCGGGCAACCCGCATGTGGCGCGACTGCTCGGGTCGTTCTCGTTCGAGTCGGGCGAGCCATACCCGCTGGGAATGCTCAGCGCGTACGCGGCCGGCTCGGTTGACGGGTGGAGCATGGCCACCGGTTTCGCGGCAGGCGCGGACTTCGACGCCGAGGCGCACCGTCTGGGTGGCGCGGTGGCCTCGGTGCATGTGGATCTGGCACGTGCACTGGGTGTTTCGATCGGGGTGCTGCCGGTGGACCGGATGCGAGAGCGTCTGGCCACCGCCGCCGCGAGTGTTCCCGAACTGGGCCGGTACCTGGGTGCCATCGAGCAGCGATACGACGCCATGGCGGGCACTCCGGTCACCGTGCAGCGGGTGCATGGGGACCTGCACCTCGGGCAGGTGCTGCGGACCCCGCAGACCTGGCTGCTGATCGACTTCGAGGGCGAGCCCGGGCAGCCCCTCGGTCAACGCCGCCAGCCGGATTCACCGCTGCGCGATATCGCCGGGATGCTGCGGTCCTTCGCGTATGCGGCCCGGCAGTCGTCGCCCGGCGGGGCCTCGGCCGCATGGGTGCAGCGCACCAGTGCCGCGTTCTGCGACGGCTATGCCGCAGGTGCGGGCTTCGACCCGCGTGCGCATGCCGAGGTGCTGGCCGCCTACGAACTGGACAAGGCGGTCTACGAGGCGGCCTATGAGGCCCGGTATCGGCCGGACTGGCTGCACATTCCGATGGAATCGATTGCGCGGCTTGTCGGTTAGCCCCCAGCCCGCCGGTTCCCGCCGGGGGTGCTAAGACAGTTCGGTGTTGATCTGCACTTCCGAGTGCAGGGTGCGGTGCACCGGACACTTGTCGGCGATCTCCAGCAGGCGGGCACGCTGGGTGTCGTCGAGGTCGCCCTCCAGGGTGATCACCCGCTCGATCCGGTCGATCTTGCCCTGTTGGGTCTCGCAGGATTCGCAGTCGGAGGCGTGAATCTTGCTGTGCTGCAACCGTACCGACACCCCGCTGAGCGGCAGCGCCTTGCGGTCGGCGTACATCCGCAACGTCATCGTCGTACACGCACCCAGCGCTGCCAGCAGCAGGTCATACGGCGACGGGCCGGTGTCGAGACCACCGACGTCGACCGGTTCGTCGGCGATCAGGTGGTGCGGGCCCATCGTCACCGTCTGCTGGAAGGTACCGACTCCGGTTTCGGTGACCTCGACCGCGCGCGGACCGTCGGCGGCCCCCGGGTCCGGTGCGACGGTCGTTTCCGTGGTGGCGATATAGCGCTCCGACCAGGCCGCGATCACGTCGGCGGCATAGACCGCGTCGCGGCGCCGGGCCAGCAGATGATCCGCGTCGTCGAGGGAGACGAAACTCTTGGGATGGCGGGCGGCCATGAAGATCCGGCTCGCACTGTCCACCGACACCACCTGATCGCCGGGGGCGTGCATGATCAGCAGCGGGGTGCGCAGCCGGGCGACCTCGGCCAGCAGGTTCTGCTCGGAGATGTCGTCCAGGAATTCACGGCGGATGCAGAATGCCCGGCCGGCCAGGACGACCTCGCCTTCCCCGCGTTCGCGGATCTCCGCGAGGCGGTCCCCGAACAGGTTGGCGACGTGGCCTGGGTCGGATGGTGCGCCGATCGTCGCGACCGCGTCGACCTCGGGCACCCGGCCGGCCGCGGCGAGCACCGCGGCCCCGCCGAGGCTGTGGCCGATCAGCAGCGACGGCGCCCGGCGGACCCGGCGAAGGTGATCGGCGGCGGCGACGAGATCGTCGACGTTGGAGGAGAAGTCGGTGTTGGCGAAGTCGCCCTCGCTGGACCCCAGGCCGGTGAAGTCGAACCGCAGCACGGCGATTCCCCGGGCCGCGAGCGCCGCGGCGATCCGCTTGGCCGCGCGGCTGTCCTTGCTGCAGGTGAAGCAGTGAGCGAACAGCGCGTAGGCGGAAGGCTCGCCGACCGGGGACTCCAACAGCCCGGTCAACTGATGACCCCGCGAGTTGGGGAAATCGAATCGCTCTGCCCGCATCGGTTCCTCCCGGGTGGTCAGGGCGAAAGTCTATCGACCGGAGTCTGTCGGTGGGGCGGTCTACGGTGGTCGCGATGGCCCTGCACATACACCGCGCGGAACGCACCGACATCCTCGCGGACGGGTTGGGGACGCTGCTGGCTACGCCGTTGCCCGACCCGTTCGCCGAGGAGCTCGTCGTGGTGCCGGCGCGCGGGGTGGAGCGCTGGCTGTCCCAGCGGCTCTCGCATGTGCTGGGCCGCGGGATCGGCGCCGACGGGGTGTGTGCCGGGGTGTCCTTCCGGTCCCCGGTCTCGCTGATCGCCGAGATCGCCGGGACCCGCGACGAGGATCCCTGGTCCCCGGACGCCATGACCTGGCCGCTGCTGGACGTCATCGACTCGCATCTCGACGAGCCGTGGTGTCACCCCCTGGCCACCCATCTCGGCCATTTTGCCGTCGGGGAGGAGAAGGAGCTTCGGCAGGCACGGCGTTATGCGGTGGCCCGCCGGCTGGCCGGGCTGTTCGCGTCCTACGCCCGGCAGCGTCCGCAGCTGCTGGCGGACTGGCTGGACGGCAACACCGAAGGACTCGCCTCCGACCTGGCCTGGCAGCCGCAGCTGTGGCAGCGCCTGGTCGACGTGATGGCGCTGGATCCGCCGCATATCCGGCACGCGAAAACCGTTGCACAGCTTCGGGAGTCGGGGTCCGACCAGGTCCCCGAGCGGATGTCGCTGTTCGGCTACACCAGACTGGCGGCGACTGATATCGAGCTGCTCGACGCCCTGGCCGACCACCACGAACTGCACCTGTGGCTACCGCATCCCAGTACCGGGCTGTGGAGCACGCTGGCCGACCTGCACGGCCCGGTTCCGCGCCGCGGAGACGACAGCCACCGGCGGGTCGACCATCCGCTGCTGGCCACCCTGGGCCGCGATCTGCGCGAGCTGCAGCGCAGCCTGCCCGAGACGGTGGCCACCGACGAATTCCTGGACGGCACCGACCATCCCGACACCCTGCTTGGCTGGCTGCAGTCCGATATCGCCGCCAATGCCGTCCGCGTGCAGGGCCGCAGCCTGCGGGACGGCGACCGGTCGGTCCAGGTTCACAGTTGCCACGGACCGGCCCGGCAGGTCGACGTGCTGCGCGAGGTGCTGCTGGCGCTGCTGGCCGACGACGAGACGCTCGAACCGCGCGACATCCTGGTGATGTGCCCCGATATCGAGACCTACGCGCCGCTGATCGTCGCTGACTTCGGCCTCGGCGAGGTGGTCCGCGACGGGCACCCGGCGCACCAGCTGCGGGTCAAGCTGGCCGACCGGTCGCTGATCCAGACCAACCCGCTGCTGGCGGTTGCGTCCCAGCTGCTCAGCCTGACCGGCAGCCGGGTCACCGCCACCGAGGTCCTCGATATCGCCAACGCCGCACCGGTGCGGGCCCGGTTCGGGTTCACCGACGACGACCTCGCCGATATCACCGCCTGGGTGCGGGAGGCCAATATCCGGTGGGGTTTCGACCCCGGGCACCGCAGCCCGTACGGTGTCGACTTCATCCACAACACCTGGCGGTTCGGGCTGGACCGGATTCTGACCGGGGTGGCGCTGTCCGACGACTCGCAGGCCTGGATCAAGACCACGCTTCCGCTCGATGACGTCGGCAGCAACAGTGTCGAACTGGCCGGCCGGCTGGCGGAATTCTGTGCCCGGCTGCAGGGCGTGGTGGATTCGCTCAGCGGCACCCGGCCGTTGCGCGATTGGCTGGCCGCGCTGGCCGACGGCATCCGACTCATCACCCGCCTCGAGGACGCCGACACCTGGCAGATCAGCCAGTTGGAGCGCGAGTTCAACGACATCGTGGCCACCGCGGGGTCACGGGATCAGACGCTGCTGCGGCTGCCGGATGTGGAACAGCTGCTGCGCCGGCACCTCGCCGGCCGCCCCACCCGGGCCAACTTCCGCACCGGCACTCTGACGGTGTGCACCATGGTGCCGATGCGGTCGGTGCCGCACCGGGTGGTTTGCCTCGTCGGCCTCGATGACACCGTCTTTCCCCGCACCGGCGGGGCCGACGGCGACGACGCGCTGGCCCGCGAGCCGATGACCGGCGAACGCGACATCCGTTCCGAGGACCGCCAGTTGCTGCTCGATGCCGTCTGCGCGGCCACCGAAACCCTGGTGATCACCTACACCGGCGCCAATGAGCACTCCGGTCAGCAGCGCCCCCCGGCCGTCCCGCTCGCCGAGCTGCTCGACGCACTCGATGCCACCGCCGCCGCCGCGACCGGCCCGGTGCGCGACCGGATCACCGTGCACCATCCGCTGCAACCCTTCGACGCCCGCAACGTCGAGCCGGGAGCGCTGATCCGGGTGCTGCCGGATACCGCGTTCAGCTTCGACCCGACCGTCCAACGGGCCGCGACCGCCGCCGCCGGCCACCGCGATGACCGTCCCCGGTTCGCCGGCCGGCCGCTGCCCGCGCCCGCCGCCGGGGACGTGTCGCTGGCCGAACTGGTCGGCTTCTTCAAGGACCCGGTCCGCGGGTTCTTCCGGGCGCTGGACTACACGCTGCCCACCGAGGTCGACGGTATCGATGATGCGATCCCCGTCGAGATCGACGCCCTGCAGGAGTGGACCGTCGGTGACCGGATGCTCGTCGACATGCTGCGGGGCATGAGCCCGGACCGCGCGCTCAAGGCCGAATGGTGCCGTGGCACCCTGCCGCCCGGTCAGTTGGGCTGGCGCAAAGCCAAGGCCATCCTCGACCAGGCAGTGGCCCTGGCATCCGAAGCGATGCCGCTGCGGTCGGCACCACCACGTGCGATCGACGTCGACATCGAACTGGGCGGGGGCCGGCGGCTGGCGGGCACCGTCTCACCGGTCTACGGCCCGAAACTGGTGTCGGCCACCTATTCCCGGCTGGCCGGCAAGCACCTGCTCGGAGCGTGGATTCCATTGCTGGCGTTGGTCGCTCACCTGCCGGGCACCGACTGGTCGGCGGCCTGTATAGGGCGCGCCGCCGGCCGGGGCCAGCCCCGGGTGGTGAACCTCGCCGGGCCGGATGTTCCCGCGGTCGAGTTGCTGCACGATCTGGTGGCCATCTACGACGCCGGCCGCCGGGAACCGCTGCCGCTGCCGCTGAAGACCTCATTCGCCTGGGCGCAAGCCCGCTACGACGGGTCCGAGCCGGCGTACGCCGCTGGAAACCGTTGGCGTTCAAGCGCGTTTCCCGGCGACGACGCTCAACCCGCCCATGTGCGGGCGTGGGGCCACGGTGCCTCGCTGACCGATCTGATGCAGCCGCTGCGGCCCGGTGAGGAGCATCCGGGCGAGGACAATCGGCTCGGCGCGTATGCGGCCCGGCTGTGGCTACCATTGCTGCGCGCCCAGCAGGGAGGGCGTTGATGACACCGGCCACCGAACCGCGCAATTTCGACCTGCTCGGCGAGTTGCCGACGCCGAACTCGACCACTGTGCTGGAGGCCAGCGCCGGCACGGGTAAGACCTTCGCGCTGGCGGCTCTGGTCACCCGCTATCTCGCCGAGGGGGTGGCCACCCTGGACCAGATGCTGCTGATCACCTTCAGCAGGGCCGCCACCCAGGAGCTGCGCGACCGGGTGCGCCGCCAGATCGCCGACGCGGCAGCGGCATTCGATGATCCGGACCTGGTCGGTGACAACCAGGTGGTCGCCCAGTTGCTGCAGGGCACGCCGGCGGAGCTCCGACGGCGTCGCACCAACCTGCTCGACGCGCTGGCCGGCTTCGACGCCGCCACCATCGCCACCGTCCACCAGTTCTGCAATCTGGTGCTGGCGTCGCTGGGCGTCGCCGGAGACACCGACAGTGGAGTCCAACTCGTCGAGAGCCTCGACGAGTTGGTCACCGAGATCGTCGACGACCTCTACCTCGCCCGGTTCGGCCGCGAGCGTGACGAGCCGCTGATCAGCTACGGCCATGCCCTTCGACTGGCCCGCGCGGTGGCCGGAAACCCGGCGACCCAGTTGCGGCCCCGGGACCCGGAGCCGGGCAGTCGCGCCGCGGCGTGCGTCGACTTCGCCGAGGCCGTCCTGGCCGAACTCGAGATCCGCAAACGCCGCCGCGGCATCCTCGGCTACGACGACCTGCTGACCCGTCTGGCCGACGCGCTGACCGGCGAGGAGTCCGCAGCCCGCCAGCGGATGAGCCGGCGTTGGCCGATCGTGATGGTCGACGAGTTCCAGGACACCGACCCGGTGCAGTGGACGGTGATCGACCGGGCGTTCAGCGGAGTCTCGACCGTGGTGCTCATCGGGGACCCCAAGCAGGCGATCTACGCGTTCCGCGGCGGCGATATCGTCACCTACCTGACGGCGGCGGATACCGCGGGGGAGAAGCAGACCCTCGGCACGAACTGGCGCAGCGACGACACGTTGGTGGCCCGACTGCAGGCGGTACTGCGTGGTGCGGAACTCGGCGACCGGCGGATCGTCGTGCGCGATGTCAAGGCCCACCACCGGGGCAGCCGACTGGTCGGGGCCCCGCACAATGACCCCTTCCGGTTGCGGGTGGTGACCCGGGAGAAGTTCGGCCGCACCGGCACCAAGATCATCCCGATCGGGGACCTGCGCGAATTCATTCCCCGGGATCTGGCCGCCGATATCGCCATGCTGCTGGCCAGCGACGCCACCTTCGACGGCAGGAAGGTCGCCGCGCGGGATATCGCGGTGATCGTTGAGAAGCACAAGGACGCCCGGGCCTGCTTCGACGCCCTGAGCGAGGCGGGTATCCCGGCGGTCTACACCGGTGACTCCGACATCTTCGCCTCCGATGCGTGCGATGACTGGCTGGCCCTGCTGGAGGCCTTCGACCAGCCGCACCGCTCCGGACTGGTCCGTGCCGCGGCCTCCACGCAGTTCTTCGGCAAGACCGCCGAGGACCTTGCACTGCAGGGGGAGTCGCTCACCGACAGCGTGGCCGAAACTCTGCGTGAGTGGGCCGACCACGCCCGAGAGGTCGGCGTCGCCGCGGTGCTCGAAGCCGCGCAACTGCACGGCATGGCCGAGCGCGCTCTGCGGTGGCACGGCGGGGAGCGGTACCTGACCGATATGGCCCACCTCACCCAGTTGCTGCAGGAGGCCGCGCACCGTGAGCACTTCACGCTGCCGGCGCTGCGGGACTGGCTGCGCAGCCGGCGGGAGGAGCGCAGTGGTGCGGTGGAGCGCTACCGCCGACTGGACAGCGATGCCGCGGCTGTGCAGATCATGACGGTGTGGGGTAGCAAGGGCCTGCAGTTCCCGGTCGTCTACCTGCCGTTCGCCTTCAACCGCAATGTGCAGGATCGCGATCTGATCCTGTTCCACGACAACGACATCCGATGCCTGCACGTGGGTGGTCCGGAGACGTCCGACTACCGGGACGTCGAGGCGCTGGGCCGCAGCGAGGCGGCCAGCGATGACAGCCGACTGATGTACGTCGCCATGACCCGGGCTCAGTCGCAGGTGGTCACCTGGTGGGCGCCGTCGAAGGACGAACCCAACGGCGGACTGTCGAGACTGCTGCGTGACCGCCTGCCCGGCGAGTCCACCATCCGCGATCGCTGCGACCCGAAGGCGATCACCGACGTCGCCGCCCTCGAGCGGTTCCGGGAATGGCAAAAGGCCGGCGGCCCCGTCGTCGAGGAGGCGGCCATCGCAGACATCGCAGCGACGGCCGCACCCGCGCCCTCGAAGAATCTGCACGCCAGGCACTTTCACCGCACCATCGACATCCGCTGGCGACGCACCTCCTACTCGGGTCTGGTGCGCTCGGCGCAGGAGGCCGTCGGTGTGAGCAGCGAACCGGAGGTGATCGAACTCGACGACGAGGTGGCCGACATCCCCCTGCTGGCCGCTGCGGCCGGCAACGAGGTGGCCTCGCCGATGGCAGAACTGCCCGCCGGAGCGAAGTTCGGCACCCTGGTCCACGCGGTGCTGGAGACCGCCGACCCGCAGGCCCAAGACCTGCAGCACGAGCTTCGCGTTCAGATCGAGAAGCATTCGCTGTGGTGGCCGGTCGATGTGCCGGCCGAGGAGTTGGCGGCGGCGTTGGTGCCACTGCACGACACCCCGCTGGGTCCGCTGGCCGGCGACCTGACGCTGCGGCAGATCCCGATGTCGGACCGGTTGTGCGAGTTGGACTTCGAGTTCCCGCTGGCCGGCGGCGACCTGCGCGGGCAGGCACCCGATATCCGGCTGGCCGATGTGGGCGCGCTGCTCGGCCGGCATCTGGCCCCGGGGGACCCGTTGGCCGCCTATGTGGACCGGCTGAGCGACGCGACACTGGGCCGTCAGCCGCTGCGCGGCTACCTCAGCGGGTCCCTGGACGTGGTGCTTCGGGTGCCGGCGGGGGCGGGCCAGCGTTATCTGGTGGCCGACTACAAGACCAACTGGCTCGGCGAGCAGGACCGGCCGCTGACAGCAGGCGACTACACCGGCGGCCGGATGGCCGAGGCCATGCTGCATTCGGACTACCCGCTGCAGGCACTGCTGTATAGCGTTGTGCTGCATCGGTTTTTGCGCTGGCGTCAACCCGGCTACGACCCGGAGCAGCACCTGGGCGGAATCCTGTACCTGTTCGTCCGCGGTATGTGCGGTCCGGACACCCCGGTCACCGACGGCCACCCCGCCGGGGTGTTCGGCTGGCGTCCGCCGGCCGCCCTGGTCACCGCACTGTCCGATCTGCTCGACGGCAGGGAGGCAGCGGCATGAAGGCACCGGTGGCGGACTCCGCCGACTGGCGGCGCAGCGTGGCGGCGACCGGCCTGCTGCGCACCTTCAACGAGGCCGGTGTGCTGGAGGCCTCCGACGTGCTGGTCGCTCAGCGCCTGACGGCGTTGGCCGAGGAGCCCGACGATCAGGTGGCGCTGGCGGTGGCGTTCGTGGTGCGGGCGGTGCGGGGCGGATCGGTGTGCATCGACCTGGCCCAGATCCATACTCAGGTCGGCGATCCGGACCTGCCCTGGCCGCAGCCGGCCGACTGGCTGCAGGCGGTGTCGGACAGTCCGCTGGTCACCGACCAACCGGTGCTGCACCTGGACTCCGGTCTGCTCTACCTCGACCGGTACTGGATCGAGGAACGCCGGGTCGCCGAGGATGTGCTGGCTCTGGCCGGCGCCCGCCGCACGGGCTCAGCGCCGGATATCGACCGGCTGTTCCCGGACAGCTACGCCGAGCAGCGGGGTGCCGCCGAGGTGGCGCTGTCCCGGGCGCTGACGGTGCTCACCGGCGGCCCGGGCACCGGGAAGACGACCACCGTCGCGCGGCTGCTGGCGCTGCTGGCCGAGCAGGCCGAACTGGATGGCCGCCCGCGGCTGCGGATCGCCCTGGCCGCCCCGACCGGCAAGGCCGCGGCCCGGCTGCTGGAGGCGGTCCGGACCGAGGTCGACGCGCTCGATCCCGTCGACCGCGCCCGGCTGCCGGAGCTCTCGTCGACCACGCTGCACCGGCTGCTGGGCAGCCGGCCGGACACCTCGTCGCGGTTCCGGCACAACCGGGAGAACCGGCTGGCTCACGACGTGATCGTCGTCGACGAGACGTCGATGGTGTCGCTGACGATGATGGCCCGGCTGCTGGAGGCGGTCCGGCCGGAGTCCCGGCTGGTTCTGGTGGGCGATCCCGACCAGCTGGCCTCGGTGGAGGCCGGCGCGGTGCTGGCAGACCTGGTCGACGGCCTCGACTCGGTCACCGACTCCCCGGTGGCCCGGTTGCTCACCCCGCACCGGTTCGGCGAGTCGATCGGCGCCCTGGCCAAGGCGATCCGCAGCGGCGACGCTGAGGCTGCCCTCGCCGTGCTGGCCTCCGGCGGGGACAACATCGAGTGGGTGGACACCGGCGACGCATCCGGGATTCTGCGCAAAGTCGTTGTGCCGCATGCGCTGAGACTCCGCGAAGCGGCGGTCCTCGGTGCGGCCGATGAGGCTCTCGCGACCCTGGAGGAGCACCGGATGCTGTGCGCGCACCGGCGCGGCCCCTACGGGGTGGCGTACTGGAACCGCCAGATCGAACGCTGGCTGGCCGAGCACACCGATATGCCGTTATGGGCGTCCTGGTACCCGGGGCGGCCGATTCTGGTTACCGCCAACGACTACGGACTCGGGCTCTACAACGGCGATATCGGAGTCGCGGTCCAGCGCGACGGTGCCCTGCGCGCGATGCTGGCCGGTGCGAACGGCTCGCTGGAGTTGGCCACCGGCCGGATCTCCGATGTCGAGACCATGCACGCGATGACCATCCACAAGAGCCAGGGCAGCCAGGCCGCAGAGGTGACCGTATTGCTGCCGCCGGAGGACTCCCGGTTGCTGACCCGGGAGTTGTTCTACACCGCGGTCACCCGGGCCCGGGAGAAGGTGCGGGTGATCGGCACCGCCGACCAGGTGCGCGCCGCGGTGGGGCGCCAGGCTGTTCGAGCCAGTGGGTTGGCCAACCGGCTGCGCGCCGTCGCCGGCTGACGCCCCGGCGTCAGAGTTGATGCAGGGTGACGTCCCTCAACGCCCCCGACTCGATGACGGCGGTCATATAGGTGCAGAACGGCTGACGCCGGCGGTCGGTGGGCGAGCCGGGGTTGAGCAGTCGCAGCCCGCCCGCCGCGGTGGTGTCCCAGGGGATGTGGCTGTGCCCAAACACCAGGACGTCGGTATCGGGATAGCGCGACGCCATCCGTGACTCCCGGCCGGCCGCAGCGCCGGTCTCGTGCACCACCGTCATTCGCACCCCGTCGAGGGTGACGTCGGCCCGCTCTGGCAGCCTCGAGCGCAGTACCGGTCCGTCGTTATTGCCCCAGCATCCGATCAGCCGGTTCGAGCGGGCTTCGAGTTCCTCGACCAGATCGACGTGCACCCAGTCGCCGGCATGCACGACCACGTCGGCAGCCTCGACGTCGGCCCACAGCCGGGCGGAAAGATCGCGGGCACGTAGTGGGATGTGGGTGTCGGAGATCAGCACCAACCGCATGCGTCACGGTAACCGGCCGGACGTGGAGCGGATGCCCTACGAGGCCTACTCTGGAGGTGAGGTGACCATGACTAATGATTCAAGTGACATCGGTTCGAAGAACGATGTCGAGAAACGCTGGCGCGACCCGCAGACGTTCCGCGCCGCGGTCACCTACGTCGCCATCGTGATCGCCCTGGCCGGTGCGGCCTTCGCGGCCACCGTGGCCTGGCGTTCGCTGCTGGCCGCGATCCTGGTGCCCGGGATCCTGTTCATCGGCGGTGTCGGGGCGCTGGTCCAGACCTATCGGGTGTGGCGGGCCGAAGGGGTGTGGGTGATCTGGCAGGCCGCCGGCTGGTTCCTGCTGCTGCTGTGCCTGTTCTTCCTCGGCTTGCCGATGTCGATCGGGTCCATCGGACAGTGACAGCCATACTCATCGGGTGACCGCTGCGCCCCCCGATCGGCCGCTGTCCGGCGTGCGGATCGTCGAAATCTCCAGCTTCGTCGCCGTGCCACTGGCCGGGATGACCCTGACGCAACTCGGTGCCGAGGTGGTCCGCATCGACCCGATCGGCGGTGCCGCCGACTACCACCGTTGGCCGCTGACCGCCACCGGGGAGAGCATCTACTGGGCGGGCCTGAACAAGGGCAAGCGGTCGATGGCCGTCGATATGCGATCACCGCAGGGCCAGCACCTGGTGCAGTCGCTGATCGTTGAAGCGGGCATCCTGATCACCAATGTCGCCGGCCGGCAGTGGCATTCCTACCCCACGTTGCGTTCCCAGCGGCCCGACCTCATCCATCTCGAGGTCCTCGGCCGCGGCGACGGGTCCACCGGGGTGGACTACACCGTCAACGCGGCGACCGGCTTCCCGTTGGTCACCGGACCCGCCGACCATGTCGGCCCGGTCAACCACGTGATGCCGGCCTGGGACGTCAGTTGCGGTCTGTATGCGGCGCTGGCGGTGCTGGCAGCGCTGCGCCGACGCGACGCGACCGGCCTCGGCAGCAGCATCCGACTGCCGTTGGACGATGTGGCCCTGGCGACGGCGGCCAACCTCGGCTTCCTCACCGAGGTGATGGTCAACGGCGCGGACCGGCCGCGACTGGGCAATGCGGTCTTCGGCCAGTACGGCCAGGATTTCATCAGCAGCGACGGCATCAGTTTCATGGTGGTGGCGCTGACGCCCCGGCATTTCCGCGACCTCACCGAGTTGACCGGAACCACGAAAGCCGTTGCCGCCGTTGCTGAAGCGCTCGGTGCGGACTTCAGCGATGAGGGCCAGCGTTATGAGCACCGCGATGTGCTCAACGGGTTGTTCGCGGTGTGGTTCCGCACCCGCACCGCCAAGGAGGTCGCCGCGGCGCTGGGTTCCAGTTCGGTGCTGTGGGAGCGCTACCAGAGCTTCGCCGAGGTGGTTGCCAGTCCGCGGGTCAGCGCCAACCCGCTGTTCACCCCGCTGGAGCAGCCGCGAATCGGAACCTATCCGGCACCCGGGCTGCCGATGTCGGTCGACGGGGTGCACACCCCGGCCGCCGCGGCGCCGGCACTCGGGCAGGACAACGACACGCTGCCGGCTGAGTGGCTCGGCCGGTGAGCGTCCTGACCGCGCTGCTGGACCTGGCACCGGACGGCCCGGATGTCTTTGTCGGTCCGTCCAACGGCCCGGTTGGCAAACGTGCCTACGGCGGCCACCTGGCGGCCCAGGCGTTGGCGGCGGCGTGCCGAACCGTCGACCTCGACCGGATGGTGACCAGCCTGCACGTGCAGTTCCTGCGCGGCGGCGACGCCGGCGAGACGGTGCGCTACCAAGTGGAGCGGGTGCATGATGGGCGCAGTTCATCCTCGCGGCGGGTGCTGGGTCGGCAGGGTGACCGGACGCTGATCAGTGCGACGGCGTTGTTCGCCGTCCCGGCCGACGGTCCGCAGCATTCCGATCACCCGACGCCGTGCCCGCGTGGGGTGGAGGACCCAGACGGACTTCCCCGCACCGGACCGATCGGCCCGGCACCGGCGCTGCCCCTGGATGAGATCGACATCCGCATCCACGATGACCGCGAGGGCGGCGAGTTCGTCCGCCGGTTGTGGTGGCGGGTCACCGTCGACCTGCCCGCCGACCCGGTGCTGCATGCCTGTGCCGCGGTGTATGTCACCGACATCTACGGCGTCGACCCGGTGCTCGCGGTGCACGGGCATTCGATGATCGACCGCAGCCACCATGCCGCGACTACCGACTCCTCGACCTGGTTTCATCGCGGCATCCGGGCCGATCAGTGGAATCTGCTGGAGTCGCGATCGCCGGCGGCGGCACGCGGACGCGGGGTGATGACCGCCGGAATGTTCGGCGCCGACGGGCGGCGGGTGGCCACGGTTGTGCATGAGGGTCAGGCGGTCACGCGGCGACCCGACAACAACCCGTAGCAACGTAGAACATAAAAGTAGTACATTCGTCTCATGGGTGAAGTGTCGATACGACTGCTCAACCAGGAGACGTCGAAAGTCCTGGCCCGGGTGAAGCGCGGCGAGCAGATCACGCTGACCGAGCGGGGTGAGGTGATCGCCCGCATCGTCCCGGCGTCCGCCGGACCCCTTGACGCACTGATCAGCTCCGGCAGGGTTTCACCGGCGGGCGTGCGGGGGCCGGCGCCCCGGCCCACGATCCCGATGAGTGGGATCGATGCGGGTGCGCTGCTGCAGCGGATGCGCGACGCGGAGAGGTACTAGG
>JBFYOR010000122.1:0-2701 GCA_041303695.1 Mycobacterium sp.
CTGCTGGACCAGGTGCTGCCCAATGACGACGCGGCGGCACCCGGGGACAGCGAGTTGCTCCGTCAGCTCCAGGAGATTCCGGAGGCGCAACGGGCCGGGTTCATCACCGAGTTCCTGCAGCGCGAAGTGCAGGGGTTCCTGCGACTCGCGCAGCCACCCTCCGCATCCAGCAGGTTCCTGGACCTCGGCACCGATTCGCTGATGGCGGTCGAACTGCGCAATCGGTTGTTCGGGCAGTTCGGTGGCAGGTTCGACATCAGCCCGACCGCGGTCTTCGACTATCCGACGATCCGGGAACTCGCCGAGCACCTGGTCTCGCAACTACCCGAGTCCGAGGCCGGGGAACCCGGACCGTAGCCGACGCCTGCCGGCTGCGCCCGGCCACGGATTCGCCGCCTACCAGTTCCGACAGCGTGCGGTGCGTCACAGGAGGCTTGCGTTTGCGTCACGCGCCGTTATACATTCTCAGTGTTACTGGTGGGTAACTTGCGGGCAAGTACCCAACCGCTGAGGTGGCGTTCTCATCAAGGAGGAATAGTGGGCCACTACAAGAGCAATGTTCGCGACCAGGTGTTCAACCTGTTCGAGGTTTTCGGTCTGGACAAGGCCCTCGGCGAAGGGTCGTTCACCGACCTCGATGCCGACACCGCCACTGAGATGCTCAACGAGATGGCTCGGCTGTCCGAGGGCCCGCTGGCGGACTCCTTCGTCGACGGCGACCGCAATCCGCCGGTCTTCGACCCGGCAACGCACACGGTGAGCCTGCCGGAGCCCTTCAAGGCTTCGGTGCGGGCCTTCATCGACGGCGGCTGGGACAAGGTCGGCGTCATCGAGGATCTCGGCGGCGTGCCGGTCCCCAAGGCCCTGCTGTGGGCACTGCACGAGCATGTGCTCGGCGCCAACCCGGCAGTGTGGATGTACGGCGGCGGCGCCGGATTCGCCCAGATCATGTACCACCTCGGTACCGACGAACAGAAGAAGTGGGCCGTGCTGGCCGCCGAGCGCGGCTGGGGTTCGACCATGGTGCTGACCGAGCCGGATGCCGGTTCCGACGTCGGCGCCGGCCGCACCAAGGCGGTCAAGCAGGATGACGGCTCCTGGCACATCGACGGGGTGAAGCGATTCATCACCTCGGCCGACTCCGATGACCTGTTCGAGAACATCATGCACCTGGTGCTGGCCCGCCCCGAGGGCGCCGGACCCGGCACCAAGGGCCTGTCGCTGTTCATGGTTCCAAAGTTCCTCTTCGACGTCGAGACCGGCGAACCGCGCGAGCGCAACGGTGCCTTCGTCACCAACGTCGAGCACAAGATGGGCCTGAAGGTTTCCGCCACCTGCGAGCTGACCTTCGGCCAGCACGGCGTCCCGGCCAAGGGCTGGCTCGTCGGCGAGGTGCACGAGGGCATCGCGCAGATGTTCGACGTCATCGAGCAGGCCCGGATGATGGTGGGCACCAAGGCGATTGCCACGCTGTCGACCGGCTACCTCAATGCGCTCGAATACGCCAAGGAACGGGTTCAGGGCGCCGACCTGACCCAGATGATGGACAAGACCGCTCCACGGGTCAGTATCACCCACCACCCGGATGTGCGGCGCAGCCTGATGACCCAGAAGGCCTACGCCGAGGGCATGCGGGCGCTGTACCTGTTCACCGCGACCTATCAGGACCCCGAGGTCGCCAAGGCGGTCAACGGTGTGGATGCCGAACTGGCGATGCGGGTCAACGACCTGCTGCTGCCGATCGTCAAGGGGGTGGGATCGGAGCAGGCCTACGCCAAGCTCACCGAGAGCCTGCAGACCTTCGGCGGATCGGGCTTCCTGCAGGACTACCCGGTGGAGCAGTACATCCGCGACGCGAAGATCGACTCGCTGTACGAGGGCACCACGGCCATCCAGGCCCAGGACTTCTTCTTCCGCAAGATCATCCGGGACAAGGGCCAGGCCCTGGCGCACGTCGCCGGCCAGATCGAGGAGTTCGTCCGCAACGAGTCCGGCAACGGCCGGCTCAAGACCGAGCGTGCCCTTCTGGCCAAAGCCCTCGAGGACGTCCAGGGTATGGCCGCCGCACTGACCGGCTACCTGATGGCCGCCCAGGAGGACCCCAAGAGCATCTACAAGGTGGGCCTGGGTTCGGTGCGGTTCCTGATGAGTGTCGGCGACCTGGTCATGGGTTGGTTGCTGCTGCGTCAGTCGGCCGTGGCGATGGCCGCGCTCGACGGCGGTGCCACCGGTGCCGAGAAGTCCTTCTACGAGGGCAAGATCGCCGCCGCGTCGTTCTTCGCGAAGAACTTCCTGCCGCTGCTCACCGGCACCCGACAGGTCGTCGAGACGGTGGACAACGAGGTGATGGAGCTCGACGAGGCGGCCTTCTAAAATAGCCGCGAACGAAGGCCCCGGGACGACGGTCCCGGGGTCTTCGCGCTTTGCCCGGCCTTTCGCTGCCCGTGCCGTCGCGCCGGCATCGAACCTGATGACATAGGGCCCTACCCGATGGAACGGGTTTTGCTACGGTCAAGTCTGTGGCAGCACCCCGGAGTAAGCCCGACGGCGATCAGCCCGGGAAGTCCGATAACCGCACGGCGGCCGGCACCACCGCGGCCAGTAACCGCAATCCGCTGGAGAACATCGTCGGGTCCTTCACCAAGGCGGGCGGCTACTACGCCCGGTCATGGGGTGCCTACCTCGGCGGCACGCACAGCGA
>JBFYOR010000123.1:0-3962 GCA_041303695.1 Mycobacterium sp.
GATCTCGGGATCGTCGGTGGGGCCCTCCACCCCGCAGTTCCAGGACCGGTTATGGCTCTCACCGTCCCTGTTGAGTTCGCCGTTGGCGTCGTTGTGTTTGTCGTTGAAGGACACCAGGTCCGCCAGCGTGAAACCGTCATGACAGGTGACGAAGTTGATGCTGGCCACAGGGCGCCGGCCGGTGGCCTCATAGAGGTCCGATGATCCGGTGAGCCGGGAGGCGAACTCGCTCAGCGCCGCCGGTTCGCCGCGCCAGTAGTCGCGGACGGTGTCGCGGTACTTGCCGTTCCACTCGGTCCACAGACCGGGAAAGTTCCCCACCTGGTAGCCGCCTTCGCCGATATCCCAGGGTTCGGCGATCAGCTTGACCTGGCTGATCACCGGGTCCTGCTGCACGAGGTCAAAGAACGCGCTCAGCCGGTCGACGTCGTAGAACTCGCGGGCCAGCGTCGAGGCCAGATCGAACCGAAACCCGTCGACGTGCATCTCCAGGACCCAGTAGCGCAGCGAATCCATGATCAACTGCAGGGTGTGCGGGTGCCGAACGTTGAGACTGTTTCCGGTTCCGGTGAAGTCCTTGTAGAGCCGGGGGTCGGAGTCCAGTAGTCGGTAGTAGGCGGCGTTGTCGATGCCGCGGAAGTTGATCGTCGGCCCCAGGTGGTCGCTTTCGCCGGTGTGGTTGTAGACGACGTCGAGGATCACTTCGATACCGGCGTCGTGGAATGCCCGCACCATGGACTTGAACTCGCCAACCGCACCGCCGGCATGATGGTTGGCGGCATAGCCGGCATGTGGGGCGAAGTACCCGAATGTGTTGTAGCCCCAGTAGTTCCGCAAGCCGAGTCCCAGCAGCCGCTTATCGTCCATGAACTGATGGACCGGCATGAGTTCGATCGCCGTGACGTTCAAGGACTGCAGGTGGTCGATCACCGCCGGATGGGCCAGACCGGCGTAGGTACCGCGAAGTTCCGTCGGCACCGCCGGGTGGGTCTGGGTCATGCCCTTGACGTGTGCCTCGTAGATGATCGTCTCGTGATACGGGGTGCGCGGCGCATGGTCGGACCCCCACTGGAAGAACGGGTTGATCACGACGCTGGTCATGGTGTGCCCGAGCGAATCGACTCGCGGCGGTGTGCCGCCGGTGGCGGGATCGGCCGCCCCGAGATCGTAGGAATACAGCGCCTGGGTGAAATCGAACTGCCCGTCGAACGACTTTCCGTACGGATCGAGCAGCAGTTTGCTCGAATCGCAGCGCAGCCCGGCGGCCGGATCCCACGGTCCGTGAACCCGGAACCCGTACCGCTGTCCCGGAGCGACAGTCGGCAGGTAGGCGTGCCAGACGAAGACGTCAACCTCGTCGAGTTCGATCCGGGTCTCGCCGTCATGTTCGTCGATCAGACACAACTCGACGGTGTCGGCGACTTCGGAGAACACCGAGAAGTTCGTGCCCGCCCCGTCATAGGTGGCCCCGAGCGGGTACGGGTTGCCGGGCCACACGGTGGGGGAGACGGGATCGCTCGGTGGCATGCCCCGACCTTATCCACGACCGGTTAGAACGGTGGCGGGTCGGCGTTCATTCGGGCTTGGTTGATGAAAGGGGCGACCACAGCGACAGCGTCGCCAATCACGGGTCGTCGAGAGTGCGCCCAGATCGCGATCTGTCGAAAAACCGCTATCTGTGCGCACGTTCGAACGCCAACGTAAAAAACCTTCAATCGACTCGGTCAAGTAACAAACAGACCAATGGTCGAGATAGCCTGCGTGGAGCCCCATGTGGGGCACCTAGAGGGGGACCACCTGATGCACCGCACAATCTGGATGTTCATCGCCGCCATTCTCGGGGCCATCGCGATTGGCTCGGCAGCACCAGCAGTCGCGACTCCAATGCCGCAAGCGCCGTACAAGAACTGCACTGAGGCGAAGCAGAATGGTGACTGCGACATCCCGGCCACCAGCGACAAGTACCAGTCCAAGCTGGACCGCGACAGCGACGGTCTCGGGTGCGAATGCTGAAGTCGGAAATGGGCACCTCTGCAGCAACGCGAGCGCTAGGACTTGGCCCTTCCTGAAGGGGCCTCGCAAGCATGCAAAATGCGCGCGTCAGACATCGCCCCGTCCATGGGTTCGAACATACAGTCGACACTAGGTGCCGGCGCCGACGACTTCAGCCGATCACCTCATGCCGGCGGAGCCGTCACCACCATCCGGTGGCTTCGCCGATCTGGCGGCCGAGTTCGGGTGTCATCGTGCGCATGTAGGTAGCCGACAGGTGGTGGGTGTCGTGGTAGATCAGAACGTTGCCCTCGATCGCGCGACAGATATCGTCGCGGCACACCGCATCGCTCATATCGAGCACCTTCAGTGACGGGAACCGCGAAACGAAGTCCAGTGTCTGGTTGCGGTCGGAGAGCACCTGCGAGCGTTTGACTCCGCACGACACCGCGTCGCCGCCCGCAGCCAGGCAGTCCGCCGGCCGGAACGGCTTGCCGTTCTTCACCAGCCAGGGGGTATCGCGCATCGCCAGCACCGGAATCTGATGTTCTGCCAACGTCTTCCAGATGCCGATATAGGTGGCCGGCATGGTGTCACCGGGCTTGATGTTCCACGGCCTCGTCGACGTGGTGAACACATAGTCCGGCCGGTCGGTGATGAGCTTGGCCATCACCCGCTCGTTCCACTCCCGGCACTTCGGATACGGCTTGTTGTCACCCATGATCAGCGGTGCCTGCTCGGTGGTCAGCGGGCAGCCCATCTTCAGATAGGTCACGACCTTGAAACCGTGCTGCTTGCCAAGAACGTCCAGGGCGGTGATCCAGTGTTCGGCGTGCGAGCCGCCGGCCAGGGCGATGGTGCGCGAGGCCGACAGGTCCCCGTAGGTGCAGTTGATGATGCCGATGTTGGCGAAGTCGCTGATGCAGCCGTCGTTGGTGGATTCCGGCAGGTCGTCCTTGGCCTCCAGCACCGTGGGCCGGAACGGCAAATCGGGAACGCGAGCGTCGTCGATCAGCGCCCGCGCGCCCGGGTAGTCGCCGCTGGTCAGTCCGGCCAGTTCCTGGCCGTTGTCGCGCTGGACGGCCACATGTTCGCGCCAGGTGAACGAGGTGGCCGTCAGCGCCACACCGAGCAGTGCCACGGCGGTGCCGCCGACGACGGTCGGCCGGCCCAGTCGCCGCCGCCACGTCAGGCTCGCGCTGCGGGCATCCGAGACATCCGGCGTGCGCCGGTAACGCAGCGGCTCTTCGACGAACCGCATGGTCAGATACGCCAGGATCCCGGAGACCAGCAGGATCGCCAGGCCGTCGAGGAACTGGGCGTGCTCCCCGCCGGTGTAGGCCAGCCAGAAGATCAGCAACGGCCAGTGCCAGAGGTACAGCGAGTAGGCCATCGACCCGAGCGTGACCAGCGGAGCGGTCGCCAGCAGCCGGTTGGGCAGCGGCAGCCGGTCACGGGTGGACGGCCGAGCGCCCCGGTTGGCGGCGGCGAGAATCAGGAGCATGGTGGCGCCTACCGGCACCAGTGCCCAGGGCCCCGGAAACTCGTTGACCCCGTCGATGAGAGCCCCGCAGGACAGCACGGCCGCCAGGCCCACACCGGCCAGCAGTGTGCGCAGCCACATCGGCCAGCTGACATAGGGGATCAGTGCCCCGACGAGCACGCCCAGCAGGAGCTCCCACGCCCGGGCGAAGCTGTTGTAGTAGGCGGCGACCTGGTCATCCTGGTGGGCTATGACCGCGTACACGAAGGACGCCACCGTCAGGATGGCCAACACCACGATGAAGGCGCTCCGCAGCCTTCGGCTGCCCAGCCGTCCGAACAGGGCGGCGAACCCGAGGACCAGGAACAGGAAGGCGACGTAGAACTGCCCCTGCACCGACATCGACCAGATGTGTTGCAGCGGTGACACCGTCTCGCCGGCACTGAGGTAGTTCGAGGCCGTGGCGGACAGTTCCCAGTTCTGGTAG
>JBFYOR010000124.1:0-5332 GCA_041303695.1 Mycobacterium sp.
CTGGGGACCGATCCCGCCTCGGGTAAGCCGATGGTGATCAAGGACGGCCGGTTCGGCCCCTATGTGACCGACGGCGAGACCAACGCCAGCCTGCGCAAGGGCGACGACGTGCTGAGCATCACCGATGACCGCGCCTCGGAGTTGCTCGCCGAACGCCGTGCCCGCGGGCCGGTCAAGAAGGCCGCCAAGAAGACGGTTCGCAAGGCTCCCGCCAAGAAGGCCGCCAAGAGGGTGGCCAAGAAAGCCTGAGTCGGACGGGCGTTTTACACCCGCAGTGCCACCCCGACCAACGCGATGACGCCTACACCGGCGATGAAAGCCGACATCACCCCGGCTATGGAGTAGGGCATGGCGCCGAACTCGGCCCGTAGAACACGCATCGCCTGGCGGTGCTGCAACCAGGCCAGCGCAAGTGCCGTCAGCCCGGCGACGATGAGCAGTATCGCGAACAGCTGCGGGCTGATAAGCGGTTGGCGCAACTGCTCTTTGGTCGCCAGGTATTGCATGAATTGGTAGATGCCGAAACCGAACGCGATCATCGAGGTGCAGGTACGGACCCAGGCCATCAGGGTTCGTTCGAGAGCCAACCGGGTGCGATCGGCGGCGAGTCGGGTAGAGCTGTCCGGGGTCGGCACGGCTTCAGCCCGATACGTCCGTCAGCGCGCTGGGGACGGCCAGATTCAGCGGCCGTGCCAGCTGGGTGGGCGCTGCGCGTCCCCGCAACTCCACGATCTCGCCGACCTGCCAGCACAGCGCCTCGGCGTCCAGTGCACCACTCACCGCGATCGCCGAGGCCAGCACATGGCCCTCTTCGAGCTTGGCCAGTTCGGTCAGCCGCGCAGCCTCGTTGACGGGATCCCCGATCACGGTGTACTCGAACCGGGCCTGTGCGCCGATATGGCCGGCGATCGCCCGCCCCGACGAGACTCCGATGCCGAATTCGATCCGGTCCAGCACTGCGACGAGTTCGTCGTGCAGTTCGCGCGACGCGGACAGCGCGGCCCCGGCGGCGTCCGGATGTTCGATGGGCGCGCCGAAGATGCACAGGGCGGCGTCGCCCTGGAACTTGTTGACGAAACCGCCGTGGTTCTGGACCGAGTCGACGACGACCCGGAAGAACTCGTTGAGCAGGCTGACGACCTCCCCGGGTGGACGGGTCGCGGCCAGTTGGGTGGAACCGACCAGGTCGACGAACAGCACTGCGACGTCGCGCTCCTGGCCGCCGAGTTCGGTGCCGCGTTCCAAGGCGCGGCGGGCGACATCCTCACCGACGTAGCGGCCGAACAGATCCCGCATGCGCTGGCGCTCGCTGAGTTCGCGGACCATGTCGTTGAACCCGGCTTGCAGTAGGCCGAGTTCACTGGCGTCGTAGATCTGCATGTGCGCGTTGTAGTTTCCGCGCTGTACTTCCCCCAGCGCCCAGCGCAGTTGCCGCAGCGGGTCCGAAATCGCCATCGCCGAGAGGATATTGCCCAGCAGGCCGATCACCAGCGCGGCGATAGCCATCAGCAGGATGGGGATGAACAGACTGTCCGGAGACGAATCGAGCAGGGAGAACTCGCTTGCGGCGATGGACAGGATGATCATCACCAGTGGCACCCCGGTGGACAGCACCCAGGCCAGCACCAGTCGCAGCACCACCCCGGGCCGTCGGAAGTTCTCCGGTACGCCGCCGCGCAATGCCGCGACGGCCACCGGCCGCAGCACCCGCTCGGACTGCAGATAGCCGATGATCGCCGTCGCGGTGGCGCCGAGCAGAGTGGCCACCGCCAGCACAGGTGCGGCATGGCTGGCGACGGGCCAGCTGGCACCGATGAACACCACCGCTCCGAGCAACCACAGGGTCATGCTGATCATCGACCGGTAGGCGGGCATCCGAAGGGCCCGCAGCCTGGCTTGTTCAGTGGCCGCGGAGTCGTCCGCGGCCAGCATCGCGTCCTGGCGCTGCCAGCGGAATACCGGGCGCAGCAGGCTGAAACTGATCGAAGCTCCCACCAGGAACGAGATCAATAGGTAGCCCAGGAAGATGGCCAGATTGGCCGTCGGGAGATCCTGCAGTTTGAGCCGGTCGGCCGGCGGCAGGCCGAACCGTAGGAAGCCCAGCACCAGCAGCGCACCGATGATGTCGGCCTGCAGCAGGCCCAGGGAAAACACCGGCCACGGTGTGCGCACCACCCAGCGGACGAACTCGCGGATCCGTCCGCGCGGGACCGGCGCGGTACTCACCGCCTCACCGTAGCGGTCTGGGGCCGGGGAAGGGGCACAGTCCGACGGCGGCGCCGGAGCCCGGCAGGGCGGTGCCGAGCGGCGTTGTCGCGGCCGGACATTACTGTTACAGGCAATGTCCGGGGTGTTCACGCGGCTGGTCGGCCAAAGTGCGGTGGAGTCGGAGTTGGTGGGTGCGGCTTCGGCGGCGCGACGTGATCCTTCTCACGGTGCCGAAACCGGTTCGATGACACACGCATGGTTGGTCACCGGGCCTCCCGGTTCAGGCCGATCGGTGGCCGCGCTGTGTTTCGCCGCGGCACTGCAGTGCACGGCTGAGGGCGCTCCGGGCTGCGGACAGTGCCGGGCCTGTACCACCGTGATGGCCGGCACCCACCCCGACGTCCGTCGGGTCATCCCCGAAGGACTGTCCATCGGGGTCGACGCCATGCGCGCAATCGTGGCGGCCGCCTCGAGGCGCCCGAGCACCGGACGCTGGCAGGTCGTCGTCATCGAAGATGCCGATCGGCTCACCGAAGGTGCGGGCAACGCGCTGCTGAAGGTGGTGGAGGAGCCACCGCCGTCGACGGTATTCCTGTTATGCGCGCCTTCGGTCGATCCGGAGGACATCTCGATCACGCTGCGGTCGCGGTGCCGGCACGTGGCTCTGCTCACCCCATCGGCCGATGACATCACCGCGGTCCTGGTGCAGCGTGACGGGCTTCCCGAAGCTGAAGCCCGCTGGGCGGCGGCGGTCAGCGGCGGTCACGTCGGCCGGGCCCGCCGGCTTGCCACCGACGCCGAGGCCCGAGCCCGTCGCGCCCGTGCGCTGGGCATGGCCCGTGACGCAGCCACCCCGTCCCGGGCCTATGCCGCGGTCGAGGAGTTGGTGGCCGCCGCCGAAGCCGAGGCCCGCTCGCTCACGGCGGGGCGCGACGAGGCCGAGACCGAGGAACTCCGCGTCGCACTCGGCGCGGGCGGCACCGGCAAGGGCACGGCGGGCGCGCTGCGCGGTTCGGCCGGCGCACTCAAAGACCTGGAGAAGCGGCAGAAGTCCCGCCAGACCCGGGCATCGCGGGACGCCCTGGACCGTGCGCTGATCGACCTCGCCACGTACTTTCGTGACGCCCTGATGGTGGCCAGCGGAGCCGGCGCCGTGGCACCCAGTCACCCCGATATGACCGACCGGGTCGCCGCCTTGGCCGCGCACGCCCCGCGGGACCGACTGCTGCGCTGTATCGAAGCGGTCCTGGCCTGCCGCGAGGCACTGGCCGCCAACGTCAAACCCAAATTCGCCATCGACGCCATGGTCGCCACCGTGGGTCAGGCGCTGCGGTCCGGGGAGTAGAATTGCGTCTCGGCCTGGACGAGAGGTGCTTCGACCGGCCACGCCGCCTTAGCTCAGTCGGTAGAGCGATTCACTCGTAATGAATAGGTCAGGGGTTCGATTCCCCTAGGCGGCTCCATTATCGGAGTTCAGAGGCGTTTTCGTGCGGTCAGTGGCCGGATCAGCGCGGGTAGAGCCGACCCACGCCGGTCGCGCGCACCACGACGGCCTCGCCCGGTCGGGGCGGCGACGTCACGCCGCCGGTCGTCCGCACCGGAATCCGGGTTCCGTCGGCCAACTCGACCTGCACGACGGCGTCGTGTCCGTAGTAGGCCGTCTCCCTGACGACACCCGCGCCGACCCGCCCGCCATCACCACCGGGCCGGGACAACTCCAACTGTTCCGGTCGCAGCACGACGACGACATCGCCGCCTTCAACGGCGAGGCCGCGCGGCTCACCGCCTTGAACCACGACATCACCCAGCGCGCAGGTGGCCAGGCCGTTGCGGACGACGGCCGCCGGTAGCTCCGCGACCTCACCGAGGAAGCGGGCGAGTTCCAGGTCGGCCGGCTCGGTGTACAACGCCGCGGGCGTACCGGCTTGAACGATGCGCCCATCACGCAGGACGGCGACCAGATCGGCGATCGACAGCGCCTCTTCCTGATCGTGAGTCACCAGGACGGCGGTGGTTCCCAGGGATCGGAGCAGTCCGCAGACTTCCGAACGCAGCCGGGCGCGCAGGGCCAGATCCAGCGAACTGAACGGCTCGTCGAGGAGCACGACGTCGGGTCGGGGCGCAAGGGCGCGGGCGAGCGCGACCCGCTGCTGCTGACCGCCGGACAGCTCGTGCGGCCGGGCTTTCGCGTAGGAGCCCATGCCGACCATTTCCAGCAACTCCCCGATGCGGGATTCGGAGTGCCGTGGCAGGCCGAATCCGACGTTCTCGCTCACGCTCAGATGCGGGAAGAGGGCACCCTCCTGCGGGACGATGCCGACGCGGCGCTTCTCGGGTGGAACGAAGCAATGCGGGAAACCGGCACCGGCTCCGGCCACCAGGCGGTCCCCGAATTGGACCGTTCCGGCGGCGGGCCTGACGAACCCCGCAAGGATGCGCAACAACGTCGTCTTCCCGGAGCCACTTCTGCCCAGGACGGCCGAGATGGCGCCGGACGGCACCGTCAGATCGAGGTCGTGCAGCACCGCCTCCGAGCCGTAGCCGGCGGTGAGTCCACGAACAACCACCCCGGTCACGGGTTCACCCCCTCCGACGCGAACTCGTTGGTCACCATCCGGCCGACCAGCCAGGCCGGGACCGCGGCCAGCACGATCAGCGCGAACGCATACGGCGCCGCGGACCCGTACGCGGCAACCTCGGTGCGGCTCCACAACTCTGTCGCGAGGGTGTCCAGTCCGGTTGGCCGCAGCATCAGCGTGACGGGAAGTTCCTTCATCGCGGTCAGCAGAACCAGCAGTCCGCCGGTGGCGATTCCGGGCAGGGTGTAGCGCAGCGTGGTCGCCGCCCATGCGCGAAGCGGTCCACGTCCGAGCGTTCGAGCGGTCAACTCGAGCACGGGCGGAACCGCCGCCGTCGCACTCCGGATAGACCCGATGGCCTTGGGCAGGAACAACACCGCGTAGGCGAAAGCCAGCGCCGCCACCGTCTGGTAGGCAACGGGCAGCACGGCGAGGGTGAGGAAGACCAGCGAGAGCCCCACAACCACACCCGGTAGTGCGTGGCCGGTGTAGGACACCGTCTCGATGGCACGCACCATCGGCGTGCGATACCGGGCGGCGAGGAT
>JBFYOR010000125.1:0-2756 GCA_041303695.1 Mycobacterium sp.
TCGGTGGCCAAGCGCACCAGTGCCGAGCATGAATTCGATACGGCGGTCGGTCAGGTGTTCGCGCTGGGTCAGGTCTATCCGCAACTGGCGTCGTCGAACAACTTCCTGAATCTGCAACAGAACCTGGCCGACACCGAGGACAAACTCGCCTTCGCGCGCCAGTACTACAACGATGCCGCCGCTACGGTCAATCGACTGCGCAGCACTATCCCGTGGATGTTCGTCGCAGGGATGGCCGGGGTCGATGAGCGGGATTTCTACCAGGTGCCGAAGTGACGTCATAACCGGATGCGCATCGTCTTCGCGGGTACGCCGGCACCGGCGCTGCCGTCGCTGCAACGGCTGATCGACTCACCGCGCCACGAGGTGGTTGCCGTGCTCACCCGCCCGGATGCGGCGGCCGGCCGGCGAGGTAAACCGGCACCCTCACCGGTGGCCCAACTGGCCGCACACGCCGGGATTCCGGTGCTGCGCCCGGCCCGGCCCAATTCCGGGGAATTCGCCGCCGAACTCGCCGCCCTGGAGCCGGACTGCTGTGCGGTGGTCGCTTACGGGGCACTGCTGCGCGCCGACCTGCTCGCCGTGCCGGCCCACGGCTGGGTCAATCTGCACTTCTCGCTGCTACCGGCCTGGCGGGGCGCGGCCCCGGTCCAGGCCGCGATCGCCGCAGGTGACACCGTCACGGGCGCAACGACATTCAGAATCGAACCGGCGCTCGACTCGGGTCCGGTGTACGGGGTGGTCACCGAGACGATCCGTCCCGACGACACCGCCGGGGACCTCCTGGACCGACTGGCGGTATCCGGGGCCGCACTACTGGAGGCCACCATGGACGGTATCGCCGACGGATCGCTGACGGCGATTCCGCAGTCGGCCGACGGGGTCAGCGTCGCGCCGAAGGTGTCGGTGGAGCACGGCCGGATCCGCTGGGATCTGCCTGCCGCGGTCATCGAACGCCGGATCAGATCCCTCACCCCTGCTCCGGGAGCCTGGACGATGATCGGCGATCTGCGGGTCAAAGTCGGGCCGGTCACCGTGGACCCCGACGGCGACCCGTTGGCGCCGGGAGTGATCGAGGTCGACCGCGTGCGGGTACGCGTGGGAACCGGTTCCCGGCCGGTGCTGCTCGGACGGATTCAACCGCCCGGGAAGAAGCCGATGGCCGCGCCGGATTGGGCCCGCGGCGCCCGACTGGACGCGGGGGTATGGGCATCGTGAGCGAGCGACCACGTTCCGGTGCGCAGCGGCGTCCACCCCGCCGGCCGCAGCGGGTCCAGCTGGATCCGGCGCGTCGGGCGGCGTTCGACGTGCTGCGCGCGGTCTCCGAACGCGACGCCTATGCCAATCTCGCGCTGCCCGCCCTGTTGGCCGAGCGTGGGATCTCCGGCCGGGACGCTGCCTTCGCCACCGAGCTGACCTACGGCACCTGCCGCATGCGCGGCCTGCTGGACGCTGTCATCGCCGCCGCAGCCGGACGTCCGGTCGACCAGATCGACCCGGTGCTGCTTGACCTGCTCCGGCTCGGCGCCTACCAGCTGCTGCGCACCAACGTCGCCCAGCACGCCGCGGTCTCGACGACGGTCGAGCAGGCCGGAGTGGAATTCGACACCGCCCGAGCGGGATTCGTCAATGCGGTGATGCGCAAGATCGCCGGGCGGGACGTGGACTCCTGGGTCGCCGAACTCGCCCCGCCCGTCGCCACCGACCCGATCGGTCACGCCGCGTTCGTGCACGCCCACCCGCGGTGGATCGCCCAGGCCTTCGCCGACGCACTCGGTGCCGACGCCGGCGAGTTGGACGCCGCACTGGCGGCCGACGACGCCCGCCCGGGCGTGCATCTGGCTGCTCGTCCCGGGGTGTTGACCGCCGAGGAACTGGCCACCGCGGTCGGCGGCACCCCCGGTCGCTATTCGCCGTATGCGGTGTATCTCGGCGGCGGGGACCCCGGCCGGTTGGCCCCGGTGCGCGATGCCCGTGCGCTGGTCCAGGACGAGGGCAGCCAACTGGTCGCCCGAGCCCTGGTGCTGGCCCCGATTACCGGCGAGGACTCCGGACGCTGGCTGGACCTGTGCTCGGGTCCGGGCGGCAAGACCGCGTTGATCGCCGCGATCGCGGCTTCCCAGGGTGCGACCGTCACCGCCGTGGAACCCAACCCGCGCCGCGCGGAGATGGTCGAACAGAACACCCGTGGCCTTGCGGTCGAGGTGTTGCGCACCGATGGTCGCGAACCACCGCTGCCCGAAGGCAGTTTCGACCGGGTGCTGGTCGATGCGCCCTGCACGGGTCTCGGTGCGCTGCGCCGGCGCCCCGAGGCGCGCTGGCGCCGCACCCCGGCCGACGTCCCGGCGCTGGGCAAGCTTCAGCGTGAACTGCTCGCTTCGGCGATCCGGCTGACCCGCCCGGGCGGGGTGGTGGTCTACGCGACCTGTTCGCCGCACCTGGCCGAAACGGTCGGCGTGGTCTCCGACGCGACGCGCCGTTATCCGGTCACCCTGCTCGATGCCCGCGACCTGTTCGCGCCCGCGGAAAACCTCGGCCCCGGACCACTGGTGCAGTTGTGGCCGCACCGGCACGGTACGGACGCGATGTTCACCGCGGTGCTCCGCAAGGACGGCTGAGCGCCCCACAATTTTCCAGCCTCTACAGTGTCTGCCATGGCAACACCGACCAGGCCGATGATCGCGCCGTCGATCCTGTCCGCCGACTTCGCCCGGCTGGCCGAGGAGGCCGCCGCCGTCGAGGGTGCGGACTGGCTG
>JBFYOR010000126.1:0-4418 GCA_041303695.1 Mycobacterium sp.
TCTGGGACTCGTCCTCGGTGGCGGAGGTCATCAACGCGGCGGTGACGAGTTGCTCGTAGCCGATCAGCGTCGTGATGGTGGCGGCATCAGCGGGCCGGCTCAGCGCGCAGGACAGCACGACTGTCTCCTCGGCCTGCCAGACCCCGGGCGCGGCGGCCGCCCCGCGCACCGCGCGCAATTCCTGGTCGTGGCCGGGACCGCGAGCGCGGATGGCTTCGAGTGTGAGCGCCGGCCAGCGATCGTCGTTCCACAACTCGAGGCTCAGCACCGGCACCTGGTGCTCGACGGCGTCGACGACCGGACCGCCGAGACCGGCCAGCTGTGCATCGATCAACCCACCGCCGAACCCGCGTGCGGCGAACCCCGTCATGCCGCCGTTTCTGGAATGCACGGTGACGGCGAGCGCGACAGCCTCGGGCAGGTCGTGCTGGACCCGGTCGAGGATGCGGTCGAACAGTTCGCTGTTGGCGCTCTTCTCCCGGGGATGGAACGGCGGAGCTGGCATGGGCGCGGCTATCCCCTCGTGATGACGGTGGCGACCCGGTCGAGTCCGGAGATGCCGAGCAGCGTCGCGATGTGGCCGGAGGGCCTGACGATCATGGTCAGCGAGGTGCCTGCCGCCAACGAGAACAGTGCGCGCACGGCGGCGCTGTCGCAGTAGCTCACCCCGGTGAGGTCGACCGTCAACGCCGGGGAGCCGCTGCCGGCCGTGGTCATCGCGTCCTGGAATTCATCGACATTGGCGAGGTCGATGTCCCCGGACACGACCACCAGCGGCGGCTGGCCGGGGGAGGCCGCAGTGACAGCAAATCGGGCGTCTGTCATGGGCGCAGTTCCTTGACCATCTCGACGGTGGTTCCTTCCGGGGTGGTGGTGAGTTCGGCTGAGTCGACCAGAGCGTTGATCAGCGGGATGCCGTGGCCGCGATGTCCCGACGAGGCCGGTGCAGGCTTCCATACGCCGTTGTCTAACACCGTGAGCCACAGCCGGCTGCCGGTGATGGTTGCGGTGACGGTGATCGCCACGTCGTGATCGGCGCCGACGACCGCGTGTTCGGTGGCGTTCGCGGTGGCTTCACCCACCGCGAGCAGAATATCGGCGCTGGACTCGGCGTCGACGCCAGCGGCGGCCAGCCACCGGCGAAGCTGGCCCCGGCTGACCGCCAGACCGGCCGGATGGGCCGCCAGGGTGACGGTCAGCGGAACCGGCGGGTGGCGGTAAAGCATCGTGGCGATGCCGGAGCCGAGCCGGTCGATCACCTGGTCGGCCACCTGCTCCGGGTGCATCGACTCGCAGCCGTCCAGCGCGGCGGCGGCCTGTCCGATCTGGCCGGTACACAACAGGACCGTGGCCCCCGGCGCCAGCGGCGCGACGACCAGTCGGCCGTTGGCGTGGTGGACCGCCGGACCCGGAGTGTCGGGAGTGGCGATGGCCGTGTTCGAGTCTCCGTGACCGCTGTAGCCGATCGTCTCGTCGTCGATCACCGCGCAGACCGCCGAGACCGCGTTGCCCCGCACGCAGTCGAGGCTGCGCACGGGATCGGCGGTCTCGATCAGGGCGGAGCGCGCCGCCGACCGCATCCCGCGTGCGACCGCCGGGTCGGTGCAGCAGCCGATCAGCACACCCACCCGCCCGTCGGCCAGCGTGACCACGTCGTGCCACTGTCCGGCGAGATCCGCGGGGGCGTAGCGCACCGAGAAGCCGTAGGGCGCAGCGGCGGAACCGGCCGCGCGGACAGCGTCCCCGGCCGCCGGGGATGTCCGCGCGCGGATGTCAGGGCGGCCCGAACCGAGCGCCTCATCCACCACCGCTGACCCCCACTGCCGTCTTAATGTGGCCAATCGTCGCAGCTTACCAACGAAACCTCCGGTGTTTTCCGGGTGGCTGGCCCGTTTAGCCGAGCGCGCCGATGCCTACCCGTTACGCTCTGGGCATGTTGCGCGAACTCGTGATTGCTGCCGTCGCCGTTGGCAGCGCGCTAGGAGCTGCCCCGTCGGCCGTCGCCGACGGGATCAACCCGTCGTACCCCGGCGATGTCCCGGGGATGGCCTACGACGCCTATCTCAGCGCGCCGTGCTACAGCTGGGAGCGCTTCATCTTCGGCCGCGGCCCCACCGGTCAGGCGCTGGCGTGCCACTGGATCGTCGGCCAGTCCTACGTGGGTATGGACCGGCCTCCGGAGGGAACCGGCTTCTGGGTGCTCTCGCCGAAGCTCTACGGGGTGCAGACGGTCGGTTCGCCGTGCCCCGGCTCGCAGGCGGCGGCGCAGTCCCCGGAGGGTCTGCCGATGCTGTGCCGGGGCGCCCAAGGCTGGCAGACCGGATACCTGCGCAACGGACCCTGGGGTAACGGCAGCCAGTTCGACCCGGCCGGCTGACCCGGACCGCGGCCGTCAGACCGCTGCGGCCGCTTCGTTGATCTCGTTGAGCCGATTGGTGGCGTCGAGGTACTCCTGAACCCACCGCTCGATGACGGCCGCGCTGCGCTCCACCCGGTTGAGCTGGCCGACCACCTGTCCGACCGGATTGAAGGCCACGTCCACCGTCTCGTCGGGGTACTTGCTGGTGGCGGCCACCGCCATACCGGACACCATGTACTGCAGCGGCATTCCCAGCGGCTCGGGATTTCCGGCGGTCTGCCAGGCGTCGGTCCACTCGTTGCGCAGCATCCGGCAGGGTTTGCCGGTGAACGACCGGCTGCGCACGGTGTCGCGGCTGGTGGCCTTGATGTAGGCGGCCTGCTGGACCCGGGTGTTCTCGGCCTCTTCGACCATCAGCCACTGCGACCCGGACCAGGAGCCCTGGCACCCCATGGCCAGCGCGGCGGCGATCTGGTAGCCGCTGCCGATACCGCCGGCGGCCAGCACCGGACGGGGCGCCACCTCCTTGACCACCTGTGGCCACAGCACGATCGATCCCACCTCGCCGCAATGGCCGCCGCCCTCGCCGCCCTGGGCGATGATGATGTCGACATCGGCCTCGGCATGTTTGCGTGCCTGGGCCGGGGACCCGCACAGCGCGGCCACCTTGCGGCCGGACTCGTGGATGTAGGCGATCATGTCGGCCGGTGGGGTACCGAGCGCGTTGGCGATCAGGGTGACCTTCGGATGCCGCAGTGCGACCTCGACCTGGGGCGTGGCCGTTGCCTCGGTCCAGCCCAGCAGTTGCAACGCATTCGAATCGGCGTCCTCGGTGGGCACCCCGTGGTCGGCCAGAATCTTCTTGGCGAAGTCCAGGTGCTGCTGCGGCACCATCTTCTTGAGCATGTCCGCGAGTTCATCGCCGGACATGCCGGCGTCCATGCCCTCGTACTTGTTCGGGATCACGATGTCGATCCCGTACGGGTGGTCGCCGATGTGCTCGTCGATCCACGCGCACTCGACCTCAAGCTGCTCAGGGGTGAACCCGACGGCTCCGAGTACACCGAAGCCGCCGGCCTTGCTGACCGCCACGACGACGTCGCGGCAGTGGGTGAACGCGAAGATCGGGAACTCGATGCCCAGTTCGTCGCACAGAGGGGTATGCATGAACGGCTCCTCGGCCTGCAGAAGTTAGAACGTGTTCTAGTTCGAGCTTAACCCGGCCGGCAACTCCAGCGCGAGAAAGGCTGACATCGGAGTCAGGTCCATCCGGGGCAAGCCCAGCACCCGGCGGCCGGAGTAACATCGGTGTTACGTCCAACGTTAGGACGGTTGAAGGGTCAGGTGTTCGCCATGAACGCTCTGCGCAGTGAAATCCTGGCGACGATCGGTATTGCTTCGGTGCTGACGGCCCTTCTCGGTATAGCGCCGGTGGCGTCGGCCGCCCCGGATCCGGGGCCGGCTGCTCCCTGCTACAACGGCATCGCCCCGTTCAATCCGTACGTCGACAACTGCGCGCTGCCGCAGCGGCCGCCGCATATTCGCGGAGCGGCACCGGATCAGACGGCGATTCTCAACTGCAGTGTCGGGAGCCGAATCCTGCGGGCGGTGTGTTTGTCGCAGTACGTCAACGGCGGCACCTATCCCGGGTTCGCAGTGGGCTTCGGGTAGCTCCCAACTGGGTTAGCCTACCGGCCGAACAGGTTGACGCTGCTGGTCAGCGGAAGATCCAAGGTGGTTCGGATACCGGGCGGCGCGGCGATCACTGACGGGATGGCATTGACGATCCGACCGGCCGCCCCAGAGATCGCGGCGTGGTTGTGGTCGCCGAGGCTGCTGGTGGGACAGATGTCCACCGCGTAGGACGGTTCACCGGTGATCTCCACCCGGTAGGACCCGCCGGGTTGTGCCGGCTGGGCCCAATCCGGCCGCAGATCGCCCCGCAGCCGGGTCACATGCTCCACGACGATCGCCGGCCGGCCGTCGACCATGCCGATGATCTCGAAACGCACCGCCGCGACGCCGCCCTCGGGGATGTGTCCGGCCGCGATGTCGAACG
>JBFYOR010000127.1:0-4265 GCA_041303695.1 Mycobacterium sp.
ACTGCGCGCCTCGGCGTTGGCTTGCCCGCCCGCGACCCGGGCCCGCGGCGCCGGCTCATCGCCACCCTGCCCGCCCTCGAGGTGCCCCGACCGGACTGGCCGGCCGAGGCGGTCGTCGTGGGCCCGTTGCACTTCGAACCCACTGCCGCCGTGCTGCCGGTTGCACCGGGCGACGGGCCGTTGGTGGTGGTGGCCCCCTCGACGGCGGCCACCGGGGCCAGCGGGCTCGCCGGCTTGGCGCTGAAGCACCTGGTGCCCGGTCGGACCCTGCCGCTGGGCTCCCGGCTGGTGGTGTCGCGGCTGACCGGGGACGATCTTGACGTGCCGCCGTGGGCGACGGTGGGGCTGGGGCGCCAGGACGAGTTGCTGCGTGCCGCCGACGTGGTGGTCTGCGGTGGTGGGCACGGGATGCTGTCCAAGGCCCTGCTGGCCGGTGTGCCGTTGGTGGTGGTTCCCGGCGGGGGAGACCAGTGGGAGTTGGCGAATCGTGTTGTGCGCCAGGGCAGTGCGCGGCTGGTGCGCCCGCTCACCGCCGAATCGCTGATTGCCGCCGTAGGTGAGGTGCTGGCCGATCCCGGCTACCGGGATGCGGCCCGGCGGGCGGGGGGGAGCGTCGCCGGGGCGGCGGACCCGGCGCAGGTATGCCGCGCGGCACTGGCCGGGTAGTGCTGGGTACCTTGGTCGCGTGCGGCTGACCCAATTCCGTGAACTGGTCGACGATCAGTTCGGCCCGGTACGCGGCGCCTCACTTCTGGTCGACCATGTGCTGACCCGACTGGGCGGGCGTACCGCCCTGCAAGCCATCGAGGACGGTGTCGATCCGCGGGACGTGTGGTGGGCCCTGTGCGCCGACTTCGACGTGCCCCGCGAGCAGTGGTAACCCCCGGGTAAGCGACACGCCGCGCGCCCTGCTTGCCATCGAACACATGTTCGTTACTGTGGGTCTGGTTCGACTGGTTCAGCTCGACCGACGCTGTTTTGTCAGAGGCCTTCTCTAACGTCGCGGCCAACCGACCGAACACCGGTCACCCGAACAGAAACGGAGACATCATGGCCCAGCAAGCACCCGATCGCGAGAAGGCCCTCGAACTCGCGCTCGCGCAGATCGAGAAGAACCACGGCAAAGGCGCGGTGATGCGCCTCGGCGACGAGGTCCGCCAGCCCATCGCGGTCATCCCGACCGGTTCCATCGCCCTGGACGTGGCACTGGGCATCGGCGGTCTGCCGCGCGGTCGCATCGTGGAGATCTACGGCCCGGAGTCCTCGGGCAAGACCACCGTGGCACTGCACGCGGTGGCCAACGCCCAGGCGGCCGGCGGGATCGCGGCGTTCATCGACGCCGAGCATGCGCTGGACCCGGAGTACGCCAAGAACCTGGGTGTGGATACCGACGCGCTGCTGGTGAGCCAGCCCGACACCGGTGAGCAGGCGCTGGAGATCGCCGATATGTTGGTCCGTTCCGGAGCGATCGACATCCTGGTCATCGACTCGGTGGCCGCGCTGGTGCCCCGTGCCGAGATCGAGGGCGAGATGGGCGACAGTCACGTCGGCCTGCAGGCTCGCCTGATGAGCCAGGCGCTGCGCAAGATGACCGGTGCGCTGAGCAACTCCAACACCACCGCGATCTTCATCAACCAGCTCCGCGAGAAGATCGGCGTCATGTTCGGGTCTCCGGAAACCACCACTGGCGGTAAGGCATTGAAGTTCTACGCCTCGGTGCGTCTGGATGTGCGCCGGATTGAGACGCTCAAGGACGGCACCGATGCGGTGGGTAACCGCACCCGATGCAAGGTGGTCAAGAACAAGGTGTCGCCGCCGTTCAAGCAGGCCGAGTTCGACATCCTCTACGGCAAGGGCATCAGCCGGGAAGGCTCGCTCATCGACATGGGCGTAGACCAGGGCTTCATCCGTAAGTCCGGATCGTGGTTCACCTACGAGGGTGAGCAACTGGGTCAGGGCAAGGAGAACGCCCGTAACTACCTCCTCGAGAATCCCGATGTCGGAAACGAGATCGAGAAGAAGATCAAGGAGAAGCTCGGGATCGGCGCCGTGATGACCGATGACCTCATCGATGACGTCCTTCCCGCCCCGGTTGACTTCTGAGACCAGCGAAGCGACTTCCGAGGCCCGCGAGGAGCAGGCGCACGCAGTATGTTTGCGCCTGCTCACCGTGCGGGCACGGACCCGCTCAGAGCTCGCCGGAAGGCTGGCCCAGCGCGGGTACTCCGAGGAGGTCGCTTCGACGGTGCTCAGTCGGCTCGAGGCGGTTGGTCTTGTCGATGACGAGGACTTCGCTGAGCAGTGGGTGCGCTCGCGGCAGGCCAACGCCGGAAAAGGCAAGCGGGCCTTGGCTGCTGAACTCAGGGCCAAAGGCATCGGTGACGAGATCGTCGCCGCGGCACTCGGCGGGATCGACGCCGGCGCCGAGCGGACCCGGGCTGAGCAACTCGTCGAACGCAGGCTGCGCCGTGAGCTGCTGGGTGACGGAGACGATCCCAAGGTGATGCGCAGGCTGGTCGGCATGCTGGCCCGGCGCGGCTACAGCCAGAGCATGGCCGTCGCTGTGGTCACCGAGGCGCTGGCCGCTGAACGGGAGCGTCGCCGGGTTTAGCTTCAGTGGGTGGACAATGACAGGCATGGCTGACGACGTTGTCACGTGTCCTCGTTGCGCTCAACGCAACCGCCTGCCCGCCGCCGGCGCCGGCAAGCCGCGGTGCGCCAAGTGCCAGACCTGGCTTCCGTGGATCGTCGATGCCGGCGACCGTGACTATGACGCAGTCGTCGCTACTTCCCCGGTTCCCGTGCTCGTCGACCTGTGGGCGCCCTGGTGCGGCCCGTGCCGCATGGTCTCTCCGGCTCTGGAGCAGTTGGCCACCGAACGGGCGGGGCAACTCAAGCTGGTGAAAGTGAACGTCGACACCGCGCCGCAGATCTCCACCAGGTTTGAGGTGAAAGCCGTACCCACGCTGCTGATCACCAAAGCCGGCGAGGTGCTGTCCCGGCAGGCCGGCGCGTTGCCTATCAACGGCTTGCGGATGTGGCTCGACGACACGCTGCCGACTGTCTGAGCCGAGCTAGTCTCCGGGCTCCAACCGGGTGCTGGCAGCACCGGTCTGCTCAATCACCTCGCCCTCGAGCGGTCTGGGCGCGCGCTTGGAGCGGCGGAGCCGGCGCTCGAGCCGGGTCGCCGCCGACGATAAGGCGAAGTTCAGAACGATCATGAGCACCGCGATGACGATCAGGGCAGGAATGTAGTTGCCGTAGGTGGAGCCGACCACCGTGCCTTGGCGGACCATCTCCAGGAACGTGATCTGGTAACCGATGGCGGTGTCCTTGAGTACCACGACCAACTGTGAAACCAGCACTGGCAGCATTGAGGTGATCGCCTGGGGCAGCAGGATCGACCGCATCGTCTGACCCCAACTCAGGCCCAGCGCTGAAGCGGCTTCGCTTTGTCCGCGTGGAAGGGAGTTCACCCCCGAGCGCACGATCTCGGCGATCACCGCGCCGTTGTACAGGGTGAGCCCGGTGACCACCCCCGCCAGCGCGAGGTGCTTGGACGGGAACACGTCATGCAGCGCGAAGAGGAAGTACGCGAAGATCATCATGATCAGCACCGGTACCGCGCGGAAGAACTCGACGATGACCGCACACGGAACGCGGACCGCCCGCAGAGGCGAGAGCCGGCCCATTCCGAGGGCGAAACCAAGGATGCCTGCCAACACTATCGATAGCGCAGCCGCGGTCAGGGTCCCCAGAATGCCCGGCAGCACATAGGTCTTCCACAGATCACCGGTCAGGAACGGCCGCCACTTCGCCGCCGTCAACTGGCCTTTGTCGGCGAGCCTGCCGAGCACCACCCACACCGCCACTGCGGCCAGGGCGACGGTCGCCACCGAGATGATCCGGTTACGCAGCCGGGCCCGCGGACCCGGCGCGTCGAAGAGCACGGAGGCGCCCGTCACCGGACTGCTCCGTTGTTCGCGCAAGCGCTCATCACCGGTTTTGTGTTCTTCGCGCAAGCGCTCATCACAGCTCTTTTGTTCTTCGCGCAAGCGCTCATCACCGGTTTTGTGTTCTTCGCGCAAGCGCTCATCACCGTGCCACCGCCCAACGCTTGCCCAGCCAGCCGAACAGCAGCCCTATCGGCAGGGTCAGCAGCAGGAAGCCGAAAGCGAAAATGCCGCCGACAACCAGCAGTGCGGCCGTGTTCTCGATCATTTCCTTCATCAGCAGCGCGGCCTCGGCCACGCCGATCGCCGAGG
>JBFYOR010000128.1:0-2918 GCA_041303695.1 Mycobacterium sp.
ATATCGCCCAGTACATCTACTCGCGTGCCGCGGCCGGGGGGAAGCGCGCACAGTGCTTCGGCGGCGCGAAGAACCACATGATCGTCATGCCGGACTCCGACCTGGACCAGGCCATCGACGCTCTGATCGGCGCCGGCTACGGCAGCGCGGGCGAGCGCTGCATGGCCATCAGTGTGGCCGTCGCGGTGGGCGACGAAACGGCCAACCGGCTGCGCTCCCGGCTCGCCGAGCGGGTCGAACACCTGCGGGTCGGCCACAGCCTGGACCCCAAGGCCGACTACGGCCCGCTGGTCAATGAGGCGGCCCTGGACCGGGTGCGCGGCTATATCGACGCCGGTGTCGCCGCGGGCGCCGACCTCGTCGTCGACGGCCGCGAGAAGGGCAGCGACGAACTGACATTCGGCGACGAGAGCCTCGAGGGCGGGTTCTTCATCGGGCCCTCCCTGTTCGACCACGTCACCACCGACATGTCGATCTACACCGACGAGATCTTCGGCCCGGTGGTGTGCATCGTGCGGGTCAAGAACTACGAGGAAGCGCTTCGGCTGCCCAACGAGCACGAGTACGGCAACGGCGTCTCGATCTTCACCCGCGACGGCGATACCGCCCGCGACTTCGTCTCCCGGGTGCAGGTCGGCATGGTCGGGGTCAACGTGCCGATCCCGGTTCCGGTGGCGTACCACACCTTCGGCGGCTGGAAGCGGTCCGGATTCGGCGATCTCAATCAGCACGGGCCGGCGTCGATCCAGTTCTACACCAAAGTCAAGACGGTCACCGAGCGGTGGCCGTCGGGCATCAAGGACGGGGCTGAGTTCGTCATCCCCACAATGAAGTAGGGACCGCTGACCTTCATGACGCCGACCTTCACGACACTCGACGACGACGAGCGGGTGATAGCCGAGACCGCTGCCGCCTTCGCCGCCAAACGCCTTGCGCCCCATGCCCTGGAGTGGGACAAGACCAAACACTTCCCGGTGGATGTGCTGCGCGAGTCCGCCGAACTCGGGATGGCCGCCATCTACTGCGGCGAGGACGTCGGCGGCAGTGGGCTGCGCCGGTTGGACGCGGTACGCATCTTCGAGCAACTCGCGATCGCGGACCCGGTGGTCTCCTCGTTCATCTCGATCCACAACATGTGCGCCTGGATGATCGACACCTACGGCACCGCCGAGCAGCGCAAGTCGTGGGTGCCGCGGCTGGCCTCGATGGAGTTGATCGCCAGCTACTGCCTCACCGAGCCCGGCGCCGGATCGGATGCCGCGGCGTTGCGCACCAGGGCCGTTCGTGACGGTGACCACTACGTCCTCGACGGGGTCAAGCAGTTCATCTCTGGTGCGGGTACCTCAGATGTCTATGTGGTGATGGCGCGAACCGGCGCCGACGGCCCCCGTGGCATCTCGGCCTTCATCGTCGAAAAGGGCACTCCGGGGCTGAGTTTCGGTGCCAACGAGGAGAAGATGGGCTGGAACGCCCAACCCACCGCGGCGGTCATCCTGGAGGGGGTGCGGGTCCCCGCCGATGCTCTGCTCGGCGGCAGCGACGGCGAGGGCACCGGTTTCGGCATCGCGATGAACGGGCTCAACGGCGGACGGCTCAATATCGCGGCCTGCTCACTGGGCGGCGCCCAGGCCGCCTACGACAAGGCCGCGCGGTATCTGGTGGACCGGCACGCCTTCGGCGGTGCACTTATCGACGAGCCGACGATCCGGTTCGCGCTGGCCGATATGGCGACCGCACTGGAGACCTCGCGGCTGCTGTTGTGGCGTGCGGCAAGCGCTTTGGACAGCGACGATCCCGACAAGGTCACGCTGTGCGCGATGGCCAAGCTCCATGTCACCGATGCCTGCTTCGAGGTCGCCGACCGGGCGCTGCAACTGCTCGGCGGGTACGGCTACCTGCGGGAGTACGGGCTGGAGAAGATCGTCCGCGACCTGCGCGTGCACCGGATCCTCGAGGGCACCAACGAGATCATGCGCGTGGTGATCGGCCGCTCGGCCGCGACCGCCGCCCGGGTGCGCGCCGGAGCATGACAGCGACCGGCTTGACCGATCCGAAGGAGACAACCCCGCTATGACCACGATCGCATTCCTCGGCCTGGGCCACATGGGCGGGCCGATGGCGGCCAACCTGGTCAACGCCGGCTACACCGTGCGGGGTTTCGACCCCGTCCCCGCCGCCCGCGACGCCGCCGCCGACAAGGGCGTCACCGCCGTCGAACGCGGAACCGACGCGGTCAAGGGTGCCAACGTCGTGATCACCATGCTGCCCAACGGCACCCTGGTCAAGGAGTGCCTCGCCGAGGTGATCGGCAAGGCCGCCAAGGGCGCGTTGTTCATCGACAGCTCCACCATCGCCGTCGACGACGCCCGAGAGGTGCACGCCTACGCCGGCGAACGCGGGTTCGCCATGCTCGACGCCCCGGTGTCCGGCGGGGTCAAGGGTGCGGTCTCGGGCACGCTGGCATTCATGGTCGGCGGTGAGGCCGGCGCGCTGGAGGTCGCCCGCCCGGTGCTGGAACCCATGGCGGGCAAGATCATTCACTGCGGCGGTGCCGGTGCCGGGCAGGCCGCCAAACTGTGCAACAACATGCTGCTGGCGGTGCAGCAGATCGCCGTCGGCGAGGCGTTCGTGCTCGCCGAGAAGCTCGGACTGTCCGCGCAATCGCTGTTCGACGTCGTCACCGGCGCCACCGGCAACTGCTGGGCGGTGCATACCAATTGTCCGGTGCCCGGGCCTGTTCCGACGTCCCCGGCCAATAACGGGTTCAAGCCCGGCTTCGCCACCGCCCTGATGAACAAGGACCTGCACCTGGCGATGGATGCGGTGGCCTCGACCGGCGCGTCGGCCCCACTGGGCAGCCATGCGGCGCAGATCTACGCGGCCTTCGCCGAGCAGCACGCCGACCTGGACTTCAGCGC
>JBFYOR010000129.1:0-2590 GCA_041303695.1 Mycobacterium sp.
GGGATATCCCGATCCCGGTCAGCGGCAGCAGCATGGCGACCGGGTTGCGGTACACCACCAGCAGGACGACGAGCACCAGCACGGCGATCGCGATCTCGATCGGCCTGCGGTCCCGTTCGCCGGCGACGGTCAGGTCGGCCACCGTGGCCGCCGGTCCGGCCAGGTGCACGTCCAAAGGGCTTCCCGCGGTTGTCCGTTCGACGATCCCGGCAACCCGGTTGAAGGCCGCGTAGGACTGCGGGGTGCCCAGTGCGCCGGCCAGACCCACCGGAAGGACCCAGGACTTGTCGTCCTTACTCGTCAGGAACGAACGCAGCGAGGGGGTTGTGATGAATTCCTGCACCATCACGATGTCGCGCTGGTCGCGACGCAGTGCCTCCACCAGCTTCCGATAGGTGGCTTCGGCAGGCCGGCCCAGCCCGCGCTCGTCGGTCAGGACCACCAGCAGCAGATTGTCGGTGCCCGCTTCCTGAAACGCCTCGGTCATCTCCCGGGCCGCGACGTTGGACGGCGCACTGCTGGGCAGCATGGCCAGCGGATGCTTCTGGGCCATCTCGTTCAGGCTCGGCAGCGACAGCGGCAACGCGACCGCCATCGCAACCCAGATCATGATGACCGCCACCGGCCACCGCACGATGACGTCGGCTAGCCGCCGCATACCGCACCCGCCCCGGGGTGCCGGTCGTGAACTCGGCTAGGCAAGACGGCCCCAGTTGCCGTTGGTGGCGACCTGCTCGCAGACGACCCGCATCGCCGCCATGTACCGGGCGACGGACTTCTGCGCAATCGGGTTGTCGGGAAACAACACCGATATCGCGGTACCGGCCTCGTACCGGAACACGTAGATCGTCAGCTGATAGGAGAACCTGCCGTCGGAGTAGATGCCGATGTTGTTCGAGTAGCCCATATCGGTGGCGGCCAGAATGGCGTTCAGCGGCGCGGCGCCCCCGTGCAGGAAGTTCGAGACCGGAAAGTTCGGGCGCGGCTTATCCAGCCACGGGGCCAACTCGATCACCCGGTAGTACGGGACCCGGGCCAGGTTCAGACCGGAATCGAACGATGCCTGCGCCGCCCAGGCGGCTTCACCGAACGATGTCGCGGCGATCGGCACGGTGATCGGCACCAGTCCGGTGAACCAGCCCTGGGTGGAGAAGTTGTCCGAGGTCCGGCGGGTGTCTCTGGGTGTGAGTCCGTAATAGGTCGTCGCACCGGTGAACTCGTGCTCGACCCTGGCGGCGCAGGCGAACAGACCGCCGACGAAACGTGCACCGGCCGCCGCGCAGACCGACTCGAATCGCTCGGTCTGCTCGGCGTCCATCAGCATCTGGCCGGCCATATCGGCGGCCGTCGGTTGCAGCGGGTTGCCCAGCGGGAGCGGGAACTCCGGAAGGGTGTTGTTGCAGTTCTCGGCAAACTCGATCCAGGCGCGGACCTCCGGTGAATCGACGGTCAGATCCGATGTGGACTCGCGCTCGTGCACACAGAATTCGTCGAAGCTGCCGGCGGCCGGCAGCGCCACCGGCTGCCCGTTGGCCATCAGGGACGCATACATTCCGTGCGCCTCGAGCATCGTGATTCCGATCAGTGCGGCGTCGCCGTGGACGTGATCGATGCTGGCGTAGAAATCGAAGTGATCGTCACTCTGAACGATTCCGAAGGAGAAGCAGCCCCATTCCAGCGGCGTGGGTATGTCGACGATGTGTTTCCGGGCGTCCTCGGCCGTCATCTCGCCCTGGTCGACGGGCTCGAATTCGACATCGGCCGGATCGGCGACACTGCGCCGGATGATGTCGCCGCCGCCGGCGTACTCGAACCAGCTTCGGTAGGTGTCGTGGCGGCGCAGGTAGGCGTTGATCGCCGCATTCATGGCAGCGATATCGCACTGACCAGGCACTTCACAGGTGGCGATGATCTGCCGCGAATAGTCCAGCCCGGCGGCGTCCTGTTCGTAGACACCGCGAATATGTTGGGCCTGCATATAGCTGACCGGAACCTCGCTGACCGGAGCCAGCCGGGCGTTGGCGACGGCTGCCGGTGTCGGGTGCCAGGAGATCACCACACCCGGGGCCGGCGCCCAATCATCGATGGTGCCGACCGTAATCTTCCCGATCTGCAAGATTTCCCTCCCGACTCTTACCGGCTACGGCGCAGAGCCAGCGACACACTGGTGCCAGACCAACATAGCCCCTGGGTCCGTGCCGGTCGCCGATGCACCGGCGGGCCGGTACAGCCCCGAAGGGGCAACCGGGCCCCGGGCGGGGCAACGGCCGCGGCCCGGGTGTCAGCAACGCACATGACATACTGGCCGCCGGGGGATGAGCGTGGCCGGGGCCGGGTGGCCGCGCAACTTCATCGGCCCGGGCGGGGAGTACAACCTGATGGCAACAGCCGGACATCCGACGGGGCAGCCGCCCCGCTTCGCGATCATCGGCTACGCGGCCCGGCTTCCCGGCGCCGAGGACGTCGACGGCTACTGGGAGATCCTGCACACCGGCCGCGATGCGGTGTCAGAGGTGCCTGCGGACCGCTGGGATGTCGATGAATTCTTCGACCCTGATCCGGCCGCGGCCGGCAAGGTCGTCACCCGGCG
>JBFYOR010000130.1:0-4012 GCA_041303695.1 Mycobacterium sp.
TCCCCGGGCTGAGTTCGGCCGGTGGGCCCGCCAGAAAGACGGCAAAAGCCGGACCCGGTTCCGGATGGAGGACTTCTACCGCGAGCAGCGCCGCCGGTTCGGTGTGCTGATGGACGGCACCGATCCGGTCGGCGGGCGATGGAACTTTGACACCGACAATCGGGAGTCACCGCCCAAGGGTCAGCCCGTCCTCGGCGCCCCGCCGCCGTACCGGCCCACCGAGGACGATATCGACGCTGAAGTCCGCCGCGATCTCGACGAGATGGCGCTCGACACGGTGGGTCTCGACGGCCCCCGGCTGTTCCCGGTGACTGCCGCCGAGGCCGACGAGGCCCTGCGCCAGTTCATCACCCACCGGTTGCCGTTGTTCGGTAGCCATGAGGACGCCATGCTCGGCGCCGACTGGGCGATGGCGCACTCGCTGCTGTCGGTGCCGCTCAACCTCGGTGTGCTGCACCCACTGGACGCGGTCCGCGCGGCCGAAGGGGCCTATCGGGCCGGGGCGGCACCGTTGGCCGCCGCGGAGGGTTTCATCCGCCAGATCCTCGGCTGGCGGGAGTACATGTGGCAGCTGTATTGGTGGTTTGGGCCCGAATACCTGGACAGCAACCATCTCGGCGCCCACAAAGCCCTGCCGGACTGGTGGGCGGACCTGGACGCCGACGCGGTCGACGCCGAGTGCCTGCGACAGGCGTTGTCCGGGGTCCGCGACCGCGGCTGGGCCCATCACATCCAGCGGCTGATGGTGCTGGGCAGCCATGCCCTGCAGCGTGGTTATGATCCGCGCGCGCTGTCGGACTGGTTCGCGACGACGTTCGTCGACGGGTTCGCCTGGGTGATGCCCACCAATGTGATCGGGATGAGCCAGTATGCCGACGGCGGCCGGGTGGCCACCAAGCCGTACACCTCCGGCGGTGCCTACATCAGCAAGATGAGCGATCACTGCAAAAGTTGCCGGTTTGACCCGAAGAAGCGCCTGGGTCCGGACGCCTGCCCCTTCACCGCCGGCTACTGGGCGTTCACCGAGCGGCACCAGGATCTGCTTGCCGCCAATATGCGCACCGCCCGGGCGGTCTCGGCGATGAAGCGGCTCGCCGACCTGCCGGCCGTCTTGGAGCAGGAACGCCATCGGGAGCGGTTCTGAAACGTTCCCCGGGTCCCGCGACGATAACCCCTCTGACAGGGCCGTCCGGCGCGCGCTGCGCTATGTTCGGACTGAGGACGGGAAGGTTCGTGACGTGAAGAAGCTCACCCTGGCGCTGGCCGGCGCCCTGGCCGCGGGGACATCGGTCGCGGCCCTGGGGATGGCGGCCAGCAACGCCGACCCGGCCTCCAACAGCATCTACAACGTGGTCGGTGAGCCCTACGCCAGAGCGGTGGCCATCCTGCGCGCCCAGGGAATCCCGGCATCGTTCGGCGGTTCGGTAGGCAGTGACGTGCCGCAGGCCATCTGCATTGTGGCCAGCCAGAAGGTTCTCGGCACCGGCAAGATGCAGCTGATGCTCGACTGCTCTGACGAGGCGCAGCCCGAGGGCTCCGCGGCCACCGCGGTGGCCGGCACGCCCGGCAGCTCAGACGCCGACGGCAGCCGGCCCACTCCCGGGGCTCCCGGAGTTGTGACGGTCACCCCGACCCGCGTCGGCTGACGCAACAGAAGCCCGCGCGAACAGCCGGCCCCGGTCTCAGCCCAGGTAGGAAATGATCGGGAAGGAGTAGCTGAGCTGTCCGCTGCCCAGGTAGGCCAAGATCGGCTGCAGCGGCTCGGCCTGCGGCATCACCTCGCGGTTGGTGGCACCAGGAACGAAGGGGTTGAGATTGCGCATCCGCTCGACGTTGGTCCACAGGTAGTTCTGGATGGCGACGAGTTGCTCGGCCTCGGTGGCGGAAACAGGAATGCCCAGATTGGTTCGGAAGACGGCCAGAACTGCGTCCTTCTCCGGGCCGCCGGTAATCCAGCCGTCCACTGCGATGTCGAACACCGCGCGTTCGACGGTGTAGACGTTGAAACCGCCGCCCTGCGAGACCTTCAGGTACCCGAGTTGGGCAGCGATGCCGATCTGGGTTTCCCTCAATCCGGCCTGCGGATTGGGCACGTAACCGATGTCGACGGCTTTGACCTCGGTGAACGGATTAATGAGATAGATCCCCGACCACCGATGATGGCCGTCGACGATGTAACTGCCGTCGTCGGAGGTGACCACCCGACCCCCGAAGGGTGTGATCACGCCGCCCGCGAAAAAAGTCTCGAGCTGCGCGGGACTCTGCAACGGGAACTGGAGCGACTTCGCGAGGTCGATTTCGTTCTGCGTCGGGACCAGAGTGGCCACGTCGGCGTCGAGGTTCGTGATGGTCAGGGCGCTGTTCGACAGGCCCCGATCGGGACCGCCCGTGGTCAACAACGAGAACAGGGCCTGGTTACAGGTCGTGCTGGTCGGTGTGCAGGGGTTCTCCGCGCTGACGTTGAGCAACCGGTTGAGGGTCTTGACGAACCCATCCTCGGTCGAGGTGTAGGCCGCAAGCAGGATCTCCTGCAGTTGAGCGGCGGCCACCATGTCAGGCAGTGCCACATCTCCGGCCTCGATCCGTGAGACGTTCCTCGAGGTGGCCATCAGGCTGGTCGCAATGCCGGCCAACCCGCCCTGCCAGAACCAGTTCTGCACTGCGGAGCTGATCTCGGCCGGGGTCGCCGTCTGGTCGAGGACCGAGTAGATCTCCTGCACCTTGGCCTGGCGGAAGGTATCGGCGGTGATGAACTGCCACGCGGCGAGCTGGATTGGCAGGCCGGCGTTGAGTTGCTGGAGGTAGGCCGCACCGACGGCCGTGTCGTCCGGAGTGCCCAGCAGGCTGCGGTAGAGATTGGCGACATACGTCGGGTTCGAGGGGGATACACCCGCGGACCCGCCCCCGGCGCTGCTGGCTTGGAAGAAGTCCCGACTTCCGGCGATCGAGGCGGCGAACAGCGGTTCGGGCATCCCCCACATCAACGCCGAGGTGTTCCAAGCGAGTTCGGTGGATGTGGCCGGGCGATTGAGCAGTTCCAGGTAGTAGTTGTTGACCTGGGTCTGACGGAAGGCCGTTGAGCTGTACAGCCCGGCGATGACGCCGTTGACCCCGGTAAGGCTGAAGATACCCAGGTAGTTCTGCAGTTCTGCAGCGGTTGGATCCGCGCGCAGCACCTGGTTGAACAAGCCGGTGACGACCGCGGTGGGGTTGACCACGGTAGCCGGGCCGGTCCCGGTGAACAGATCCTCCAGGGTCAACCGGGTCAGGATCGGAAATGCGCCGATGCTGGGGGCCGACGTGGCCGGCGCTCCGGGCAGACCGAAGAACGCGGTCAACTGGCCGAAGGGATCGACCTGCGCAGCGACCGAGGCCCGTGGCGTGGACGTGACGACGGGAGTCTCGGCGGCAGCTACCGGTACCGGGGCGTCGACCGCCGCGGCCGGCCGAACAGGTGGAGTCGGGCGCGAGTCCGCGGGGACGGCGAGCTGCTCATCGACGACGGCCGACGGCAGCGCAGGCACCACCGAATCCAGGATCTCGACCGAGGGCGCGACGGACGCGCGCTGACGGACTGCGACGGCCGCGGCACGTGCGCCGCGCTCTGGGATCGCCCCTGCCGCACCGGGCGTGCCTCGAGAGGCATCGCCGGCGCGCCGCGGCGGGCCCGCCGCACGTTGGTCGACCGCACCGGCAGTCGAGCGGGGACCGGTCGGCGCTGTCGCGCTGGTTGGCGAGGAGTCCGCGCCCTCTTCGGCAGAAGCGGTCCCCGGCGCCGCCAGCAGGGCCGCACCGACACCCGCAGCAACAGCACCAACCTGAAGCCACCGAACCACGGGCAGGGTGCGACCCCGGCCGCCCACAACCTGGGATGATCGAGCGGCCATGCTCACCTCTTGTCTGTTGGGCTGAACCCTAGGCGATGCCGGTGCTGGTTCAAACCCACCCGGCCAGACCGAGTCGCCTGACCAACATCAGCAGCCGGCAAAGTAGAATCAAGGCTCCTTTTAGC
>JBFYOR010000131.1:0-17155 GCA_041303695.1 Mycobacterium sp.
TCCATCAGGGTGCCGTCGACCTCACCGACGGCACCGACGGTCGCGTGAACCGCGATCCTGCCCTCCGTGGGAGTAGTTGTGGCGCAGACGATCCCGCACTTTCCGGCGTCGACGCGCCGGGCGATAGCCGGGGAACGCTCCAGCAGCGCGAGTCCGGTATCGACGACATGGGCGGATGTCAACGCCTGTATCGACCCCGCGTCGGCACCGCGACGCACGATCGAGCCGATCGCGTGCTCGACGACGCATCGGGTGGCTCCGTCCGGCAGCACGGCATCGTTCCAGGCGCGCATGGCGGTGCGCATCGCATGGCAATCCGGATGGCCGAGTACGACGATCAGCGGCACTTCCAGGGTCGCCACCGCGTACTCCAGGCTCGCAATCACGCCACTGTCGATGACATGACCCCAGGTGCTGATATCGACCAGCGAGCCCGCACCCTGACCGAACACCGTCTCGCTGGCAAGACCGGCGTCAGCGCAGCGGAACACCGCGGCGGCCGGGCGCTCGTCGAGCAACCCCGCCCGATGCCCCCGTACTGGCTTGAAGGAACGCTCGTTGCCCGCGTGCAACCGTTGCCAGGCGATCAGTGGATCCGACGATGTGGTGATGGACATTGCGGTTTCCTTTCTGGTTATCCGTTGGTTCTCAACTGAAGTAGTCGGGACGGCTGACGAAGGTCTCAGTCACGAACATCACCCCTGATGAGGCGTCGAGCAACGGGCGTAGGCCCGCCAGCAGGGCGTCGACCCGGGATTCCGGGACCACCGTGATGATCAGTTCCAGCGTGGCCTGCTGGTTGAACAGCAGCCGGCCCTGGCGATAGCCGCTGTGGCCGAGGCCGGACACTCCGGACAGCGACGTGTAGCCGGTTGCCCCGACGCTCTGGATCAGATCGCGCACGGCGGGCGCTTCCCCGCCGGAGACGACGACCTCGATCTTGATCATTTTGGTCAGTGCTGGTGCGGTCATGGAACCATCTCCTCATCGAGAACTGCTTGATTACTTGTTGATTCAGCCCAGAGGCGCCAGCCGGCTCGGGTCCAGCGCTGCCAGGGCCTGCCGGGTTCCTCCCGGGCGGCCAGTGCCACCCAGTCGTTGCCGAACAGCTGCTGCAGGATCGGGTTGCTGTCGACGATGGTGTCGATCCTTGCCAGCGGCGCCTGGACCACCGCCAGCAACCGCATCGGTTCGTGCAGCATCGTGTCGCCGTCGTAGACCGACTGCCAGGGCAGTCCGAGTTGCAGATCCCCGGTGTGCCCGGCGATCACCCCGGCCGTCCCCACGACGTTGTGGATAGTCTTCGTTCCGGCCCCGAACACCTGCGGCGAGACCGTGGAGAAGTAGTACTGGCAGTTGATCCACTGCGCCACCACCAGCGGCGCGGTGAGGATGGTCTCCAGCGCTGACCCGTCGGCATCGACGTCGGCGTCGTAGGAGTGCAGGAACACCCGACGCTTGAGGTCGATTCCACGGGAGACCTCGCGGGGCGCGACGACGAAGGCCGCGTTGCCGGCCAGCCCCCACTCCGGGTAGACCTGCGCCCAGTCCAGCGAACGGCTGGCCACGTGGCGCGCCGCACGTTGCGGCGAGGGACTGGCAGCCGCCCCGGGCAGGGCCACGCAGCGTTCGGCGGACAGGGCGGCTCCGGCCTTGCCCAGATCACGCCCGAGTCGCTCAATGTCGGCGCTGTGGGTATCGGGGACCAGGTGGGTGTCGAGCAGGGTGACCCGGTCGGTTGCGGTGTCGTGGGATGCGGCCAGGAACCAGGTCTGATCGCCGATGTCGATGCCGAGGCTGCGTAACCCGGCCCGCACCTCCGGTCGATTCAGAATCGCCGTCGCGGTGCGGGCATTGGGGGCGCCCGCCTGCCCGCCGCAGGCGCCGCAGTCCAGCGAAGCCTGGTACGGGTTGTTCTCGGTGCTGCTGCCGTGCGCGCACAGCACGACCAGGCGGCCGAATCCGCCGGTCAGTCCCATGGTGGTCAGTGCGATCTGCGCGAACAGCACCTGCTCGTTGTGCGGCATCGCCGTCAGGTCGATCACTGTCGGAGCAACCGGGGCCACCGCGTCGCGCAGCCGCTGGCGGATCGCACCGCTGAGTGCCGGCGCCAGGGTCTTGGCGGCCGACAGCGGTGCCGCGACCCAGCCGGCCGCCTCGGCCAAGGCGAAGGGCGCGGCCATAGCCTCCTTGGCGGCGTGAAAGGCCGACTCGGCCCCGGCCAACCGATTGACCCCGGCAACCTGTCGGGCCGCGGCGGCATCGCACTTCGGAGCCGGGTTCTCGGCGATGTCATGATTCGGAGCGATCAGCACCGGGCACAGGTCGCTGGGTGTGCCGCCGAGTAGTCCGGTGAACCGGATGGCGACGGCGAAGAAGCCGGCGAAGCCCAGCGTCTGGTAGCCGCCGACGGACTCCAGGTGGCGACGCAGGCCTTCTGAGCGAGTATCGATGCAGCTGACCAGATGAGTGTGCGCCACTTCCGGCGTGGCGGGCGGGAGCGCCGAACCGAGCTCGGTCAGCAACTCATCGCGGTAGTGCGCTTCAAACGCGTTCTGCCACAGCATCTCCCGCGCCGGTACCGGCAGCGCGGTAAGCACCCTTGCCGCAGCGGTGATCTGGGAGTCTGGGACCCGGCCCAGTCCCCACACCTGCGCCAGGTGGGTGGCCCGCTCGCGCGCCGACGGGGTCGCATCGTGGTGGTCGACATCGGTGGCGGACGCTTCGCCGCGGTGGTGGGCCAGCAGGACCGCCTCGTAGGTCAGGCGCATCGCCAGATAGCTGACCACGTCGATACCCTGGTTGCGTCCGGCGCACCACTGAACGTGGGCGGCCCAGCCGGGCATCCGGGTCAGGTGCGCCTGCAGGTAACCGGTTCGGGCGTCGTCGTCTACACCGAGCCGCGACAGGGCCTCCAGGATGGCGTCGTCGGCCCGTTCGGCGATCAGCCGCAGTTCCTTGCGAGCCGGCCGGCGCACCGCACGGTCAGTTGGGGCCAGCGCCCGCCAGGCCTGGTAGAACCCGTTGTCCCGACCCGGCATCGGCCAGGCAGCCCCGCCGAAGAAGGCCGCGCACCACTTCGCCGTCTGGGCGTCGACCGCTCGGGCGACGCTGGGAGCCAACTCTTCGGCCCGCGTGCGGAAGCGGCGCTGGGGGTCCGCTGTGCCGGTTCCGTGCAGCAGGTCGGCACGCAGCAGTTCCCGCCTGCCGACGGTGCGGCCACCAAGGCTCAGATCGGGCCCGTCGACCAGGTTCGGGAAGCGCTGTGCCAGCGCACGATCCAGGTCGCCATCGGTGATGCGGCCGGCTCGGTGCAACTCGCGGAAGACCTGCGCACCCGCCGTTCCGCGCAGCCCGTAGAGGTCCCCGGCCCGCCGGATCGCCTGCTCGAACGGCATCGACTCCAAGCCGGCCAGCGGGTTGACCGCGATGAAGGTCTCCAACGGGTAGTGGGTGGGCAGCACCCGGGCCGCGAGTGTCACATCGCTGCGCAGCCTGGCGCGCCGGGCTTCCGGTGTTCTGGTCATGACCGTCCTCCTGTCGGTAGTGCCGGAGAGATATGGCCGGCGCTCAGCGCGCCGGTGTAGAGCGTCTGGTGCAACCGGACCGCGCCCCGACTGCGGCGCAGAGCGGCGAGGCCTCCCAGGGCGGCCAGTGCGGCGCCGGCCAGCAGCCATACGCTCGTTGCGCTGAGTCCGCTCGGCGGCAGCGCCGGAGCCAGGAACCCGCTCAGCGAATGGACGATGGCGACGTAGCCGATCGCCGCGGGAATCAGCACCGCGGTTCCGCTGAGCACACCCCGCCGGCCCGGACGACGCTGGAGCCAGCCCCACAGCACCGCGGCGCCGGTTGCCCAGGCGAAGATCAGCAGCGCCTGCTCAGCGGCATGATCCCCGCCCTGCATCGGCAACACAGCCAGCGCAACCCCAAGCGCCAGACCCGGCAGGATCGCAGACGCCCCCGCGTAGGCCAGCCGTTGGGGGCCGGTCAGTACCGATGTGGGCGGCAGTTCCTCGTGGCGCCGCTGCCGGGCGATCGCCGAGCCCGAGGAGAGGAACAGGGTGGCCTTGTAGAAGCCGTGCGCAACGAGGTGGATCACCGCGGCGGCCCACAGCCCCAACCCGCAGGTGAGGATCATGAAGCCCATCTGGGCCGTGGTCGAATGCGCCAGTGCGCCTTTGATATCCGGCTTCACCAGCATGACGGTGGTGCCATAGATCATGGTGGCCGCACCGGCCAGGATGGTGATCGTGCGAGCCAGGTCGTCGGTGCTCAGTGCAGCCAACCGGATGAGCAGGATGCCGCCCGCATTGATAACACCGGCGTGCAACAACGCCGAAACCGGAGTCGGGGCGGCAAGAGTGGCGGGCAGCCAGCGGTGGAACGGGATCTGCCCCGACCGGGACAGCGCCGCCAGCACCACCAGGACTCCCAGCACCGGCACCAGCGGGCCGTCCAGCGCACCGCCGGCCCGCAGATCGACACGGCCCCAGGCCGCGGTGGCCAGTGCCACCGCGGTCCACAGCGCCAGGTCTCCGATCAGGAACGCGATCGCGGTCCGGCGGACGCCCTCTCGGGCGTCGGGCAGCTGCCAGTACGTACCCAGCAGCAGGCACAGTGCAACGCCGGCGATGGTCCAGCACAGCGCCAGGGTGACCAGGGTGCTCGCGGTGGCCAGCCCGGCGGAGGCCGCGGTAAGCAGGCCCGCTCCCCCGGTGAACCACGCCGAGCGTGGGTCTCCGGCGAGGTATCGCACGGCGAAGGCCTGGACGATCCCGCTCACTCCGAACACCAGCAGCAGCAGCACAGCCGACAGTCGGTCGACCCCGAACTCGGCCACGCCGAGGGTCACCGACGGGGTCTGGCCGCGGGCGGCGCCGACGGCGACGACTGCGGCTCCGAGGAAGCCGGCCCCTGCCGTGATGGCTCCGAGCCGACCCAATGCCCGCGGAGCCTGCTGCCCGAACAGAAATGCCAACACTGCGGTCGTCGCCGGTGCCACCACCATGGCCGCCAGCACTCCGCTATCGGTCATCCAGAACATGCGACTCAGATTACGTTGGTTTTACTTCGTATGTCAATCTTCCGGATTAGTGTTTCTTGTTATGTGTCGCGTGGGCCGCGAGTCGGTGCGGACTTCGCCGCATTCCGTAAGTAGACTTCTCCAATGGCCCAGTGGACGTTCCTGACCAACCACGCCCACACCCTGGTGTGCATCGCCCGCGATCCCGGATTGCGGTTGCGCGATGTGGCAGAACGGGTGGGTGTCACCGAGCGCGCCGCGCAGCGCATCGTGAGCGATCTCGTCGACGCCGGGTACCTGGAACGGCTGCGCGAAGGCCGCCGGAACTCCTACCGGGTCCGGGCCGACCGGCCGCTACGCCACCCGGTCGAGCACGGACACCACGTCGGCGAAATCCTCGAGGTGCTGCACGACCACGACGGCGCCCCCACACCGGTCTGAGCGGCCGCCTCAGCCGGCCGGCGCGAAATCCTTGAGGTAGCGGGCCATTCCGTCGATCTTCTCGGCCAGGGACGCCTTCGGCCCGGCATAGAACATCCATGGCATGGTCAGTACGGCGTCGATACCCGCGGCGCCGGCCCGCTCGAAATGCGCGGGGGTGAAGGCGTCGGTAAGCGGGGTGATCACGGTGAAACCGTCCATCGTCAAACCCTTGCCGGCCCGCAACTCCCGGATCCGGTTCACTGAGGCGATCGCCTGGTCCAGCCCGATCAGGTCGCCGATCCAGCCATCATTGCGGGCGGCGCGGCGCAGGGCGACGTCGGAGAGTCCGCCGGCGTAGATCGGAATCCTCGGCGGTGTGGGCATCATCTCGAGTCGGGGCGTTTGGTAGAACTCACCGTCGAACTCGGTCCAGCCAGGCTGCCAGAGCGCCTTCATCAACTCGAGCATCTCGTCGGTGCGCCTGCCACGACGGGCGAACTGCTGACCGAGCAGGTCGAACTCCTCCCGGCACCAGCCGACCCCCACACCGAGTTCCACCCGGCCGCCGGACAGACATGCCGCCGTCCCGATCGACTTGGCCGCCGAGTAGGGATCGCGCATCGCCGGGATGTAGACGGTCGTGACGAACTTCAGCCGCTCGGTGGCCTGCGACAGCGCGCCGACGAGCACCCAGGGATCGAGCCAGTCGGTGAACGGCTGCCAGCGACGTTGACCGTCCTCGGTGTACGGGTACGGGGTGGCCAGCGTCTCCAGATTGACCACATGGTCCGGAATCGCGATGCCCTCGTAGCCCAGTTCGTCGGCAGCCTTGGCGATCTCGACGATCTCACCGGCGTCCAGGAAGGCACTGCTGACGTAGAACTTCATCGAGTGCCCCTTGCCCACGCTACCGACATGAAAACCCTTCCGTCTCAGCCACCGAACACCTTGCTCACAACCGCTTTCGCCCGCCGGGTGACGCGCAGATAATTGTCCAGGAACTCCCCGCCATCACCGTCGGGCCAGCCGGCGGCCGCCGCCACCGCATTGAGCTGGCGGCCCGGACCGGGCAGCTGGTCGGTCGGCTTGCCGCGTACCAGGACCAGCGCGTTGCGGGCCCGGGTCGCGGTCAGCCAGGCTTCGCGCAGCTGTGCGGCGTCGGCCTCGGGAATCAGCCCGGCAGCGGAGGCGGCGTCCAGTGCCGCCAGTGTCGAGGTGTCGTGCAGCGCCGGTACCTCGTGGGCGTGCCGCAGCTGCAACAGCTGGACGGTCCACTCCACATCGGCAAGCCCGCCGCGGCCCAGTTTGGTGTGGGTATTGGGATCCGCACCACGGGGTAGCCGTTCTGCGTCGACCCGGGCCTTGATCCGGCGGATCTCGAGGACCGCTTCCGGCGACACCCCGCCGTCGGGGTAGCGCGTCCGGTCTGCCATCGCCTGGAACCGCAGCCCGAGGTCGGTGTCGCCGGCCACCGGACGGGCTCGCAGCAGCGCCTGCACCTCCCACGGCTGGGCCCACTGCGCGTAGTAGGCGGCGTAGGACCCCAACGTCCGCACCAGCGGGCCACTGCGGCCCTCCGGGCGCAGGTTGGCATCCACCTCCAATGGCGGGTCATCGCTGGGCGAACCGAGCAGCGTGCGCAGCTGTTCGGCGACCCCCACCGACCACTTCACCGCGTAGTTCTCATCGACGCCGGCGGCGGGCTCGCAGACGAACATCACGTCCGCATCGGACCCGTAGCCCAGTTCACCGCCGCCGAGCCGGCCCATGCCGATTACCGCAAGAGCCGCCGGAGCCGTCCCGCCGGCCGGAGTGGCGGCCCGGATCACCGCCTCCAGCGCACACTGCAGCACCGCAACCCACACCGAGGACAGCCCCACGCACACCTGCTCGACATCGAGCATCCCGAGCAGGTCAGCCGAGGCGAGCCGGGCCAACTCCCGGCGACGCAGGGTGCGCGCGGCCGCGATCGCCCTGGCCGGGTCGGGATGGCGGCCCGCAGAAGCGATCAGCGCCCGCGCCACCCCCTCGTGATCGACGTCGAGCAGCTTGGGCCCGGTCGGGCCGTCGGCGTACTGCTGGATCACCTCGGGTGCGTGCATCAGCAGATCCGGCACGAACGCCGAGGTGCCCAACACCCGCATCAGCCGTTTGGCGACCGCGCTCTCATCCCGCAAAGTGCTGAGGTACCAACGCTGTTCGGTCAGCGCCTCGCTGATCCGCCGATAGGCGAGCAGGCCGCTGTCGGGGTCGGGGGTATCGGAGAGCCAGTCCAACAGCCGGGGCAGCAACACCGCCTGCACCCGGCCGCGACGGCCTTGGGCGTTGACCAGCGCCGATAGATGGGTCAGCGCACTCTGCGGGCCCTCGTAGCCCAGCGCCGCAAGCTGGCGTTCGGCGGCCTTGGCCGACATTCCGGCTGCGAACCCCAGCGACGGGCCGACCGACTCCAGCAGCGGCTGGTAGAACAGCTTGGCGTGCAGCTTGGACACCCGGACGTTCTGACGTTTGAGCTCCTCACGCAGCACGCCGAGGGAGTCGTGGGTGCCGTCCGGGCGCACGTGCGCAGCCCGGGCCAGCCACCGCAGCGCCTCGTCATCGTCGGCCGGCGGCAGCAGGTGAGTGCGCTTGAGCCGCTGTAGTTGCAGCCGGTGTTCCAGCAGACGCAGGAACTCGTAGGAGGCAGTCAGGTTCGCGGCGTCGTCACGGCCGATGTAGCCCCCGGCCCCCAGCGCCGCGAGCGCATCCACCGTTGAGGCGACATGCAACGAATCGTCGGTGCGACCGTGCACCAGCTGCAGCAGCTGGACGGCGAACTCGACATCGCGCAGACCACCGGCGCCGAGCTTGATCTCGCGATCCCGCATACCGGCCGGGATCAGGGACTCGACCCGGCGGCGCATGGCTTGGACTTCGGACACGAAATCCGCACGCTCGCAGGCGGTCCAGACCATCGGCGTCAGCGCATCCAGGTAACGCTGCCCGAGTTCGGCGTCGCCGACCGCCGGCCGGGCCTTCATCAGGGCCTGGAACTCCCAGGTCTTGGCCCACCGCTGGTAGTAGGCGATGTGCGAATCGAGGGTGCGGACCAGCGCGCCCGCCTTACCTTCGGGCCGCAGGGCGGCATCGACCTCGAAGAAGGCCTCCGAGGCCAGCCGCATCATCTCCCCGGCCACCCGGGTGGTGACCGGGTCGGCATCCTCGCCGACGAAGATCACGTCGACGTCGCTGACGTAGTTCAGTTCGCGTGCCCCGCACTTACCCATCGCGATGACGGCCAGTCGCGGCACCGGGACACCGTCTTTGCACACCGTCGCGACGGCGACCTCCCACGCCGCTCCGAGGGCGGCGTCAGCCAGATCGGACAGCTGCTCACCGACGGTGGAGAACTGCAGAACCGGCTCGTTCTCCACCGTCGGCGCCAGATCCAGCGCGGCCAGCACCATCAGCTGATCTCGGTAATGGGTTCGCAGCTTCGGTATGATAACCGTTGGCGCGGAACCGAATTCGGCGATGCAGGCGGAGAAGTCGCGGCGCAGCGCTTCCGGATCGGGCAGCCGTACATCGCCTTCGAGCAGACGCCACGAATTCGGGTTGGCCACCAGGTGGTCGCCGAAAGCCAGCGACGAGCCGAGCAACGAGAACAGCCGGCCCCGCAGTGGGCGATCCGTCAGCAGGGCCGCGTTCAGGTGCGGCCAGTCCTCACCGAGTGCCTCGGACAACCGGACCATGGTGTGCAGCGCCGCATCGGCGTCCGGCGCCCGGGACAGCGACCACAGCAGTTCCACATGCGCGTCGTTGTCCCAACCCAACCGGGCCAGGTGGGCGGGTGCGGCCTTCTCGACGAGTCCCAGCCGGCCCGTGCTCGGCATCCGGGGACGCTGAGTCGCAGGTTTGGCCACGGCCATGACGCTATCGCAGGGCGATGGCCCTCCTTGGGGCCGTCCTGCGGATGCCCCGGTTCACCGGCGGCGGGGACTACAGCGACAGGTAGTTCTTCAACTCGAACGGAGTGACAGTGCTGCGGTACTCCTCCCACTCCGCGCGCTTGTTGCGCAGGAAGTAGTCGAAGACATGCTCGCCGAGCGCCTCGGCGACCAACTCGGAGTTCTCCATCTCCCCGAGCGCCACCCCGAGGCTTGAGGGCAGCTCGCGGTAGCCCATCGCGCGGCGCTCCTCGCGGGTCAGCGTCCAGACGTTGTCCTCGGCCTGCGGGCCCAGCACGTAGTTCTTCTCGATACCGCGCAGACCCGCGGCCAGCAGGACCGCGAAGGTCAGGTACGGGTTGCAGGCCGAATCCGGGCTGCGCACCTCGATGCGCCGGGACGCCGCTTTGCGGGGGGTGTACATCGGCACCCGGACCAGCGCCGATCGGTTGGCCGCGCCCCAGGACGCGGCGGTCGGCGCCTCGCCACCGTGCACCAGCCGCTTGTAGGAGTTCACCCACTGGTTGGTGACGGCGCTGATCTCGCTCGCATGCTCGAGGATGCCGGCGATGAACGACTTGGCGACGTCGGAAAGCTGCAGCGGGTCGGCCGCACTGTGGAAGGCGTTGGTCTCGCCTTCGAAGAGGCTCATATGGGTGTGCATCGCCGAACCCGGATACTGCGCGAACGGTTTGGGCATGAACGACGCCCGCGCACCTTCGGCGAGCGCGACCTCTTTGACGACGTAGCGGAAGGTCATCACGTTGTCGGCCATCGACAGCGCATCGGCATAGCGCAGGTCGATCTCCTGCTGGCCGGGCGCACCTTCGTGGTGGCTGAACTCCACCGAGATGCCCATCTGCTCGAGAGCGTCGATGGCATGACGGCGGAAGTTGGGCGCCGAATCGTGCACGGCCTGGTCGAAGTAGCCGCCGTTGTCGGCCGGAACCGGCACCGACCCGTCATACGGGCCGGGCTCAAGCAGGAAGAATTCGATCTCCGGGTGCACATAGCAGGAGAAGCCCAGATCGCTGGCCCTGGCCAGTTGGCGGCGCAGGACATGCCGGCTGTCTGCCCAGGACGGCGACCCGTCCGGCATGGTGATATCGCAGAACATCCGCGCCGAGTGGTGCTGGCCGGCACTGGTCGTCCACGGCAGCACCTGGAAGGTGGACGGGTCGGGCCGCGCCACGGTGTCGGACTCGAAGACGCGGGCGAATCCCTCGATGGAGGATCCGTCGAACCCGATGCCCTCCTCGAACGCGCCCTCGAGTTCGGCGGGTGCGATCGCGACCGACTTCAGGTAACCGAGCACGTCGGTGAACCACAACCGGACGAAACGGATATCCCGCTCCTCCAGCGTACGAAGCACGAATTCCTTCTGCCGGTCCATGAGCCGAGCGTAGGCAGCGGCTGTTAACACCGTGTTACACGGCGGTGTCGATGACAGCCGGGTTCGTGCCACCTGATCAGCGGATTCGAGACCCGGACTACCGTGGGCGGATGTCGACGACATCAACCGTGGGAGAGCCTGTGCCGAGAACAGCCGTCACCCGCCGCATCGGCCTGCTGGTCGGCGGGATCGCCGTTGCCGGCGCCGCCACCGTTTCCGGATGCTCGGCGACGACGGACAAGCCCGCCGAGACCGGCACGAGCTCAACCGCCGTGCCGTCGTCGACCGAGAAGGCCATCAACACCGGCTCGCCCAATTCCTTCAGCCCGACCGTCAAAGCCCGACCGCCCGGGACCGTCCCGCCGGGCCGCCACCACGGGGGCGTCGGCTAACAGGGCCGGCTAACGGGGCCGGCTAACAGGGCCGGCTAACAGGACAGATCGCCGGGAACCGTCCGGTCGACGAAGTACCGCACCACCGCGTCGTCCACGCAGGAGTCGCCGTCGAAGACGACCGTGTGCTGGGTGCCGTCGTAGGTGATCAGCGGGGCCTTGAGTTGCTGGGCCAGGTCCACCCCGGCCTGATAGGGCGTGGCCGGGTCACGGGTGGTCGACACCACCACGACGCTGCCGCGCGGCGCGGGCGAAGCCACGTGCGGCGACGACGTGGCGGGCACCGGCCAGAACGCGCAGAGGTCCCGGGGGGCGAATCCGGTGAACTCGCCGTAGGACAGGAACGGGGCACGCTGGCGGATCTGCTGGTCGACCGCGGCCCACAGCGCCGGATCCTCGGGAGTCGGGGAATCGACGCAGCGGATCGCATTGAAGGCGTCCTGCCCGTTGCCGTAGTGCCCCTCGTCGTCGCGGGACTCGTAATCGTCGGCCAGCAGCAACAGATCGTCGGCGCCGGTGCCGCGTTGCAGACCGAGCAGTCCGCTGGTCAGGTACTTCCAATACTGCGGGGTGTACAAGGCGTTGACCGTGCCGGTGATGGCATCGCCGTAGCTCAGTCCGCGCGGGTCGGATGTCGGGCCGGGCTTGGCGACCAGTGGATCCACCAGTTGGTGGTAGCGGCTGACGAACTGTGCCGGGTCGGTGCCCAGTGGGCAGGCCCGTGACCTCGCGCAGTCGGCGGCGTAGGAGTCGAAGGCCACCTGGAACCCGGCCATCTGTTCCACTAGGGATTCCAGCGGATCCTGGGTGGGGTCGATGGCGCCGTCGAGCACCATGGTGCGCACCCGGTCACCGAACCGTTCCAGGTAGGCGGTCCCCAGTTCGGTCCCGTAGCTGTAGCCGAGATAGTTGATCTGGTCCTCGCCCAGCGCCTCCCGGACGGCATCCATATCCTTTGCGGCCGAGGCGGTTCCGACACTGGCCAGCATCGGTTTACCCATCCGGTCCAGACACAGTTGAGCCAGCGTGCGGTTGAGTTGTTCGATGGCCGCCACGCCGGCCTCGCTGTAGTCCACCATCGGCTCGCGACGCCACGCGTCGCGCTCGACATCAGTGCGGCAACGCAATTCGGGTGTGGAATAGCCCACGCCGCGAGGGTCGAAGCCGATCAGATCGAAATGGTCGGCGATGGCACTGCCGGACAGCGAATCGGACAGATTCACCACCGCATCGACCGCCGAGGCGCCCGGGCCGCCCGGGTTCATCAGCAACACGCCGAGTCGCTCGCCGGTTGCCGGAATCTTGACGACAGCCAATTGTGCCTGCGGCCCAGCAGGATCGGCCTCATCGATGGGCACCGGGACTGTTGTGCACTGGGCGGTGGGCAGGTAGGTGTCAGAGATGAACCGGTCGCAACTGCCCCATGTCGGCGGCGTGGCCGTCTGACCCGCGCCGGGGGTGGCGACGGCCGGAACCGCCGCCAGAAGAGTGCACAGGACCGAGGAGACGATCGCCGAGCCGGTCCGACCCGCGCGTTGCATGGCCGCCATCGTGGCACGGCCCGAGCCGCGATGGCAGCGCCGTACGGTCACGCCTCGGTATCAGAAGCGCAGCGGTTCTAGCAGGTCGCGCCCGGAGCAGGGAGTTCGAGGTCCACCAGGTAGGCGGCGACGTAGTCGTCCACGCACTGCTCCCCCTGGAAGGCCACCGTGTGCTGAGTCCCGTTGAAGGTCAGCAGCGCTCCGCCGAGTTGCTCGGCCAGGTCCACGCCGGCCTGGAACGGTGTCGCCGGGTCACCGGTCGAGGAGATCACCAGTACCGGTGGCAGGCCGGGAGCGGATGCCGTATGCGGGACGCTGGTCGGCGGCACCGGCCAGAAGGCACAGGTGCTCAGCGGGGCGTTACCGGTGAAGTCGCCGTAACTCATGAACGGGGCCACCTCCCGCAGTCGGCGGTCCTCCTCGACGACCTTTGCCCGGTCGGTGATCGGCGGCTCGTCGACGCAGTTGACCGCCACCCGCGCGTCGGTGGCGTTGGTGTAGCGCCCCTGTGGATCCCGACGCATGTACATATCGGCCAGCGCGAGCATGGTGTCGCCGCGACCTTCGGTCATCTCGGTCAACCCCTGGGTGAGGTGGCGCCAGAGGTTCGGCGAGTACAGCGCCATGATGGTGCCGACGATGGCGTCGTTGTAGCTCAGGCCACGCGGGTCCCTGGTCGGAAGCGGCTTGTCCACCAACGGATCCACCAGGCTGCGGTAGATGTCGACGGACTTGGCGGAGTCGGTGCCCAACGGGCAGCCCGGATCAGTGGCGCAGTCGGCGGCGTAGTCGTTGAACGCCTCCTGGAAAGCCTCCGCCTGGTCGATATCGGCCTGGATGGGATCGGCGTTGGGGTCGACGGCACCGTCGAGCACCATCGTCCGGACCCGGTCCGGGTAAGCCTCCGCGTAGGCCGCGCCGATCCGGGTGCCGTAGGAGTAGCCCAGGTAGTTGATCTTCTCGTCGCCGACCGCCGCCCTCAGGGCGTCGAGGTCCTTGGCCACGCTGGCGGTGCCGACGTTGGCCAGGAATTCGGTGCCCATTTTGTCGATGCAGCGCTGGACGAACTCCTTGGTCTCGTTCTCGATGCGCTCCACACCCTCAGGGCTGTAGTCCACCTGGGGGTCGGCCCGCAGTCTGTCGTTGTCGGCATCGGAGTTGCACCACAGCGCCGGCGTGGACGAACCGACGCCGCGGGGATCGAAACCGACCAGGTCGAAGCGCTCGCGAACCGGGGTCGGCATGCCCTCCAGCAGGCTGGCGGCCGCCTCGATTCCCGATTCGCCGGGCCCGCCGGGGTTGATGATCAGCGACCCGATCTTCTCGCCGGTGGCGGGGAAGCGGATCAGTGCGAGGGTCGCTTCGGCGCCGTTCGGATCGTCGTAGCTCACCGGGACCGCGATCTTGCCGCACTGGGCCCCCGCCGGGATGGGCAACGCATCGCCACCGCCGCCGCCACCGGTGCGGCACGGCCCCCACTCGATCGGCTGACCGATCCGCGGGTCGGCCAGCACCGCCCGGCCGGGGACCACGCTGCTGCAGCCGGTGCTGGACGACAGCATGACGGCCGTCATCGCGATACTGGCGGGAAGCACCAGTGCGGTGCGCAGGTAACGGGGGCGGTGATGCAGCCTCATGGCCAACATGCTGCCATGGTCACCGGATGTGCCTGGTAGTCGACCCTTACGAGCGTCCGCGGCGCTTGGTTTTGGTGGCCGCCAGCAATTCGGCCATTCCGTCGACGAATCCGTCGGCCATATCCCACAGGTCCGGCAGCAGTTCCGGACAGGAGATCAGCCCGACGTTGAGCCTTCCGTTGAGCGACATGACGGTGATGTTCAAAGCCGAACCGTGGAAGATCGGACCCAGCGGGTACATCCCCTCGACCTCCGCGCCCAGGAAGTACAGCGGTATCTGCGGGCCGGGCACGTTGGACACCACCAGGTTGTGCACCGGCCGGGACTCGGTCAGCCGGCTGCGGGCGTACACCCGCATCGCCACCCCGAACACCGCCGGCCCGGCGAACTGGCTCCAGTCCTGCAGCAGGGTGGCGCCGATCGCCGAGCTGTGCTCCTTGGCGACGGTGTTGCCCTCGGCTATCGCCATCAGCCGCTGGCCGACGTCGTCGAGGTCGGTGTGCAGGGAGGAGAACATCCCGGACACCTGGTTGCGACCGGGACGGTCCGAGCGGTCATGCACCGACACCGGCACCATGGCCACCAGCGACGACTCCGGCAGCTCGTCGCGATCGATCAGGTAGTTGCGCAGCACTCCGGACACCAGTGCCATCACGACGTCGTTGACCTTGACCCCGAAGTGGTCCTTGACGGTCTTGACGTCCGCGAGGTCCAGTTGGCTGAAGGCGACGTTGCGGTGCGCGGTGATGCTGCCGTTGAACGGTGTCTGAGGCGCCGCGAACGGGCTGGCCATAGCGCGTCCGCCCGCCGCACGGCGCACGGTGTCGACCACCGTGGACACCGTCGACGGCAGCACGCTGGTGGCCAGGCTGATCGGACGGCTGGCGAAGCGCCCCAGCCCGCCGAGGGCGATCCGCAGCGGGTTGACGTCGGCACTGGCCTCGACGGGCTCCGGCGCAGGTGCGTTCGGCTCCACACTGCACAGCTGGGACATCAGGTTGGCGCCGGTGACGCCGTCGACGGCGGCATGGTGCACCTTGGTCATGACCGCCATCCGGCCACCCTTGCGGGCGTCGGAGCCGTCGAGTCCCTCGATGGCCCACATCTCCCACAGCGGATGGCGCCGGTCCAGCGGCAGCGAGGCCAGGTGCCCGCAGATCTCGGCCAGTTCCACCCGGCCGCCGGGCGCGGGCAGGCCGATCCGGTGCAGGTGACGGTCGACGTCGAACTCCTCGTCCTCCACCCACACCGGGTGGTCGAGGTTGAGGAAACTGTTGGCCAGCCGCTCCCGGAAAGTCGGAATGGCGGTGATCCGGACCGCCAGCTCCTCGCGGAGCCGCTCGAAGCTGTATCCGCCCGGGATGGTGGCGGTGTCGAGTTCCAGCACCGAACACACGTGCAGGGGTTGGGTGGAGGTTTCCAGGTAGAGGAAGCTGGCATCGAGACCGCTGAGCCGCTGCAGGTGTTGCATGGACCCGATCGTAGGCGCGGCCGGCTGTGAGCAAGTGCACTCTCGGGTTCATTCCTCTGCGGCCCCGACGGTGGCAGACTTAGGGAGTCACACGAACCCGGGGACCCGGATGGGCCACGAGGATCGATCCGACTAACACTGGGATTAACCATGTCAGAGCAGACGCTCTACGGCGGTTCCGCCGAGCCCGCACGCACCCCGACTCCGACCAAGATCCGCACCCATCACCTGCAGCAGATGAAGTCCGAGGGCCACAAGTGGGCCATGCTCACCGCCTACGACTTCTCCACCGCGCGCCTGTTCGATGAGGCGGGTATCCCGGTGCTGCTGGTCGGTGACTCCGCCGCCAACGTCGTGTACGGCTACGACACCACCGTGCCGGTCACCGTCGACGAGCTCATCCCACTGGTCCGCGGTGTGGTGCGCGGCGCGCAGCACGCCCTGGTGGTGGCCGACCTGCCGTTCGGCAGCTACGAGGGCGGCCCGGCCCAGGCATTGGCCACCGCAACGCGGTTCTTCAAGGAGGCCGGGGCGCACGCCGTCAAACTGGAGGGCGGCGAGCGGGTGGCCGAGCAGATCGCGACCCTGAGCGCAGCCGGCATACCGGTGATGGCGCATATCGGGTTCACCCCGCAGAGCGTCAACGGTCTGGGCGGGTTCCGCGTTCAGGGCCGCGGCGACGCCGCCGAGCAGACCGTCGCCGACGCCATCGCCGTCGCCGAGGCGGGGGCTTTCGCGGTGGTCATGGAGATGGTTCCCGCCGAGTTGGCCACCCAGATCACCGGCAAGCTGACCATTCCCACCGTCGGCATCGGCGCCGGGCCCAATTGCGACGCCCAGGTTCTGGTCTGGCAGGACATGGCCGGTCTCACCAGCGGCCGGACCGCCAAGTTCGTCAAGCGATTCGGAGACGTCGGCACCGAGTTGCGCCGCGCGGTGATCCAGTACGCCGACGAGGTCGCCACCGGGGCCTTCCCCGCCGAGGAGCACAGCTTCTAGCTGGCCGTTCACCTCGGTATGCAACCCTGAGCCCATGGCCAGGTCACGCGGCGCCCACAAGCAGGCCGAGCGTCACGTCGAGTTGGAGACGAAGTTCGACGTCGTCGAGGACACCGTCTCCCCGTCCTTCGACGGCCTCACGGCGGTGGCGCGGACCGAGAGGCTGCCGGCGCTGCATCTGGAGGCGCGGTACTACGACACGCCTAACTTCGCCCTGGCGGTCAACCGGATCACCCTGCGCCGGCGCACCGGCGGGCAGGACGCCGGCTGGCATCTCAAACTGCCGGCCGGTAAGGCTCGCACCGAAATCCGCGTTCCCCTCGGTCCCGAAGCCGGACCGGTGCCCGACG
>JBFYOR010000132.1:0-16889 GCA_041303695.1 Mycobacterium sp.
CGGTCGGCGGAGCGGTCAGCACCAGTTGGGTGAAGGCGTCGATCTGCTCGCGGAAGACGGCGACGTTGGCCAGATGGCCGAACCGGTCGAACGCCGGGCGCCAGTCGCCGAACCCGATCGAACCCAAGCCCTTGGCCGGGCCCTGATGGAACAGGTAAGCGTCGTCGGCGGCGTCCTGGCGCACCGGAACGGCCGGGTAGTCCTGCGCAGCGCCGTGTGCGGCGCCCAGGTAGCGCGGCATGAACTTGAGCACCAGCGCGATGTTGACGTGGACGGTGCCCTCCAGTTTCGGCAGCGCCCGGATATCGGTGGCAGCGCGGCTGAAATAGGTGTCGCGTTCGAAGCCGCGGGCGGCGATGACGTCCCACAGCAGGTCGACCACCCGTTCGCCCTCGCTGGTCACCTTCGCCTTGGTGATCGGGTTGAACAGCAGGAACCTGCGGTCGTCCTCGCTGGCGCAGCGGAAGTAGTCCGTCGAACGGGCCGCGAAGATCTTCATCGCCACCAGGCGGGCGAAGGCATCACCGAGCATCCGGCGCACGTGCGGGAAGTCGGTGACCCGGTTGCCGTACAGAATCCGGTTGTGGGCATGGGTGACGGCCTCGTAGAACGAGTGCTCGCAGATGCCGATGCTGGCCCAGCCGAGGTTGACCTTGCCGACGTTGACGGTGGCCAACGCCGCGTCGAAGGCGGCCTTGCCGACATGCAGGATGTCGGACTGCGCGACCGGGTAGCCGTGCAGGTTGAACGCCGCGACGTACATCTGTCCGGCGACGACGTTCTTGAGCAGTTCATAGCTCTTGTGACTCGGGTCGACGAGGAAAAACACGTGCTCGCCGGGATGCTCGGGATCATCGGTGGCGAACTTGCCGTACACCGACAGCCGGCCGGCGGCATTGCCGTTGCCGATGTACCACTTGCCGCCGCTGGCGGTGAAGCCGCCGTCGACCGTGCGGGTCAGGATCATGTCCGAGGAGTAGATATCCGCGCCGTGCTCGCGCTCAGAGAGCCCGAACCCGAAGATGTTGCCCTGCTCGAGAAGACCGGCCACCTGCTTGCGGGCGTCGTCGTTACCGCTGAGCCACACCGGGCCCAGCCCGAGGACCGACACCTGCCACGCGTACCAGTGCGCCAGCGAGTAGAAGCCGAGGATCTCGTTGAGTTCGTTGATCCGGGCGAGGTCCCAGCGCGCGTCCGCCTGACCCACCAGATCGCCGACCTCGGCGGGGGTGCCGAAGGTCGCGAAGATTTTCTTCTCGGCCACCAGTGCCAGGAAGTCGGAGTACCACTGACCCGCGTAGAACTCCTCTTTGTTCTGGGCCAGACCCTTGTTCTCGAAGAAATCGATCAGCGCCAGCAGTTGACGCCGCGTCAGATCGTCGAAGGAACTCGGATCGTAGGTGTGGGGATTGAACAGCAACGACACGGTTCCTCCTGGATTCCGCCCAGTCCGGCGGTGCGAGATTTCAGCCTACTTCGGGCGCTGCGCGGTCCACGTTCTAGACTGCCTGCGACTCTATTCTTAAACCGGTTCTTAAAGTCCAGGAGGCGCGCGTGCCCAATCAGACCATCTCCAAGGTCCTCGTCGCCAACCGCGGCGAGATCGCGGTCCGGGTGATCCGCGCCGCCAAGGACGCCGGTCTGGGCAGCGTCGCGGTGTACGCCGAGCCGGATGCCGACGCCCCGCACGTGCAGCTGGCTGACGAGGCTTTCGCCCTGGGCGGGCAGACCTCGGCGGAGTCCTACCTCGACTTCGGCAAGATCCTCGACGCGGCGGCCCGCTCGGGTGCCAACGCCATCCACCCGGGCTACGGATTCCTCAGTGAGAACGCCGAATTCGCGCAAGCAGTCATCGACGCCGGACTGATCTGGATCGGCCCCAGCCCGCAGTCCATCCGCGACCTCGGCGACAAGGTCACCGCGCGGCATATCGCCGCCCGCGCCCAGGCGCCACTGGTTCCGGGCACCCCCGACCCGGTGAAGAACGCCGACGAGGTGGTCGCCTTCGCCCGCGAATACGGTGTGCCGGTCGCCATCAAGGCCGCGTTCGGCGGCGGCGGCCGCGGCATGAAGGTGGCCCGCACCATCGAGGAGATCCCCGAGCTTTTCGATTCGGCCACCCGTGAGGCCATCGCGGCCTTCGGCCGGGGCGAGTGCTTCGTCGAGCGCTACCTGGACAAGCCGCGCCACGTCGAGGCCCAGGTGATCGCCGATCAGCACGGCAACGTCATCGTCGCGGGCACCCGCGACTGCTCGCTGCAGCGCCGCTTCCAGAAGCTGGTCGAAGAGGCACCCGCTCCGTTCCTCACCGACGCCCAGCGCGCGGAGATCCACGAGTCCGCCAAGCGGATCTGCAAGGAGTCCGGCTACTACGGTGCAGGCACCGTCGAGTACCTGGTGGGCCAGGACGGCCTGATCTCCTTCCTCGAGGTCAACACCCGTCTTCAGGTGGAGCACCCGGTCACCGAGGAGACCTCCGGGATCGACCTGGTCCGCGAGCAGTTCCGCATCGCCAACGGCGAGAAACTCGACATCACGACCGACCCCACGCCGAGGGGACACTCGATCGAGTTCCGGATCAACGGCGAGGATGCCGGACGCGGATTCCTGCCCGCTCCGGGTCCGGTCACCCGTTTCGATCCGCCGACGGGCCCCGGCGTTCGGCTGGATTCCGGCGTGGTGAGCGGTTCGGTGATCGGCGGGCAGTTCGACTCGATGCTGGCCAAGCTCATCGTCACCGGCGCCAACCGCGCCGAAGCCATCCAGCGGGCCCGCCGCGCTCTCGACGAGTTCCACATCGAGGGCCTGGCCACCGTCGTCCCGTTCCACCGCGCGGTGCTGCGTGACCCGGCCTTCATCGGCGACAACAACGGGTTCACCGTGCACACCCGGTGGATCGAGACGGAGTGGGACAACACCGTCGAGCCGTTCACCGGCGGCGGCCCGGTCGACGAGGAGGAGGCCCAGCCCCGCCAGACGGTCGTGGTCGAGGTCGGCGGCCGCCGTCTCGAGGTCTCGCTGCCCGGCGACCTCGCGCTGGGCAACGGCGGTGGCGCTCCCGGCGTCATCCGCAAGAAGCCCAAGGCCCGCAAGCGCGGGGCGCACAACGCCGCGGCGGCATCGGGCGACGCGGTGACCGCGCCCATGCAGGGCACCGTGGTCAAGGTCGCCGTCGAGGAGGGCCAGACGGTGACCACCGGCGAGCTCATCGTGGTGCTCGAGGCGATGAAGATGGAGAACCCGGTGACGGCCCACAAGGACGGCGTGATCACCGGCCTTGCGGTGGAGGCCGGGGCGGCCATCACCCAGGGCACGGTGCTCGCTGAGATCAAGTAGACCGGCGATCCGGTGACGCCGGATATCAATGCCGGGGTCTGGTACCTGCGCGGGCGTGAGGACCACGCGTGGGATGTCTGCGAGCCGATCACCGGCGAGGTGCTGGCCGAAATCGCGGTGGACCCGCAGACCCACGAGCTGACCGCCCGCGGCGACGCCGCAGCCTGCGCCGCCGGTTCCGACGCGGTCCGACGCTTCCTAGCTCAACTCGTCGCGGAGCCGGGTCAGTGAACGGGCCAGCAGCCGGGAGACGTGCATCTGGGAGATCCCGACCCGCTCGGCGATCTGGGTCTGGGTCAGCGACTCGAAGAACCGCAGCAGCAGCACCGTGCGTTCGCGGTCCGGCAGCGCCTCCAGCAGCGGGCGCAATGCCTCCCGGTTCTCGATCTGGTCCAGGTTGAGGTCGATATCACCCAGGGTGTCGAGAATCGCGGGGGCATCGTCGGCGCCGCCACCGCCGCTGTCGATGGACAGGGTGTTGTAGGAGCTGCCCGCCACCAGGCCTTCGACCACGTCCTGGCGATCCATCTCGAGCTCGACCGCCAGTTCAGAAGCGGTCGGCGCCCGGCCCAGCTTCTGAGACAGCTCCGCGGTGGCCGCGCCGAGACGCAGATGCAGCTCCTTGAGCCTGCGCGGCACCTTGACCGACCAGCTGTTATCGCGGAAGTGCCGGCGAACCTCGCCCATGATGGTCGGCACCGCGAACGAGACGAAGTCCGATCCGGTGTCGACGTCGTACCGGTTCACCGCGTTGACCAGGCCGACCCGGGCCACCTGGGTCAGGTCGTCCAGAGCCTCGCCGCGGCCGTGGAACCGACGGGCAATGTGGTCGGCCAGCGGCAGGCAGCGCTCGATGATGCGGTCTCGCTGACGGCGCCACTGCGGTGAGTCGGCCTCCACCTTGCCGAGGTCGCGGAACATGTCCGGTACGTCGGCGTATTCGGAGGTCGGCCGCGACGGTGAATCCCCCTTGTTTTCACCGGCCGCTCGGGACTTCACCGCGAAGAGCCTGCCCGCCTCGTGGTCAGAGTGATCCCGAACACGCGATCGCTGGAATTGCCGTTCCGGAAGGTCTGCACATCGTCGGTCAGCGCGCTGAGGACATGCCAGCTGAGACTGTCCGCGGTGAGCACGTCGTCGGCGTCGCAGGTCGTCGACACCTCCACCACCACCACATCCTCGCGGGGGTCGACGATCACCACCAGGGTGGCTCCCGGAGTGGCTGACCGGATCAGTCCGGTGCAGGCCTCGTCGACCGCCAGACGCAGGTCGGCCACCGCATCGAGGTTGAGATCGGAGAACATCCCGACGGCACCGACCACGGTGCGAAGAACCGCCAGGTTCTCCAGTCGCGCAGCTACCCTGAGCTCGACGGCGGCAGCATTGCGCTCCGTCATCCGGCCTCCCGCCATCGTCGCGCCGACAGTACTCCAGCCTGGGGAGGTCGTCACAGCGCTGTCTATACCCACCCGGCGCCGCCGGTTAAACACCCACCGGCTCGGTGGCCAGCCGATCGTAGATGCGCACGGTGTCCTCGGCGACGCGACACCAGGAATAGCGGGCGCAGGCGCGGTCCCGGCCGGCAAGTCCGAGACTGCGACGCAGGAAATCCTCCCGCAGGATCGCCGACACGGCGGCGGCGCATTCCCGCGGCCGCCCCGGCGGCACCAGCCGACCGGTCACGTCATGCACGACGCTGTCGACCAGACCGCCGACGGCCGAGGCGACGACGGGCACACCGCACGCCATGGCTTCCAGTGGCACGGTCCCGAACGGCTCGAACCACGCCGTGCAGGCGACCACATCGGCCGAGCGCAGCAGGGCGGGCATGTCCTGACGATCCACCGCGCCGGTGAACCTCACCCGCTGCCCAACCCCCAGCCGCTGGGCCAGCGACCGTAACCGGCGGACTTCCGGGTCGTCATCGAGGCGGCGCCGGTCCGGGCCGCCGACGATCACGAACTCCGCATCGGCAATCGCGGGCAGCGCCGCGATCACGATGTCGAATCCCTTGCCCTCCAGTGCCCTGCCTGCCGAGATGATGCGCGGTGTTCCCCCGCGGGAAGCGGTGTCGCCGGATGTGCTGAACAGGTCCAGATCGACGCCGTAGGGCACCACCGAAATGCCGGTCCGGGACCGGCCCATCCGGATGAGATCGACCGCCTCGCGGGTGCAGCTCGCGGCGACCCAGCCGGCGTTACGGGCAATGAGGCGCTCGAGTCTGCGCCGCGCCCGCGGGCCGATTGCATCCCGGCCGAGGCCGTGGAAGGTCTGCACGGTCGGCACCCGGCTGTCTCGGGCCGCCAATTGCGTTGCGAATCCGGACATCCAGCCGTGCGCGTGGGCGACATCCGGACGATCGGCCGCCCAGCCATCCGCCAGCCCGTGCGCGAACGTTCCCAGGTGATCCAGCAGGTCGGCCTCGGGCACCGGTTCGGACGGGCCGGCGGAAATGCGGACGATGGTGTACCCCTGCGCGGTCAGCATCCGTCCGGGGCTGTCCGGATCGTCGCGCCGGACGTAGACCGTGACATCGTGACCGCCGGCCACCATCGCGCCGGAGAGTTCGGCGACACCGGTGGCCGCCCCACCGGCGGACACCATCGCGATCCTCACCGCGCAGGCTTACCCGCCGCCTCGGTGAATAAACACCGCCCCGGACAGGTTTGACCGCCCGGCCTGGCCGGGTACACCCCAGGCGACGAGAGTCGATCCGAAGGAGTCGAACCATGCGGAGTATCAACTTCCGGCCCACCCGGTCCTGCGCCTACGAGGGGTGGACGGTGGCGGAACTGAAGAAGAGGGCCAGGCAACTCGGCGTGTCGGGCTACTCGGGCCTCAACAAGGAGAAACTGATCACGCTGATCCGCAGTTACTGACCCGGGTGGTCGGCCAGCCACCGCTGGTTACGATGCACCACCCGGTGGTGTTCGGCGAGGATCCAGCCGACACCGACCACCGCAGCAGCCATCGCGATGACAGCGGCCATCACGCCATTGCCCACGGCCCCGATGGCGAACAGGTGGATGCTGACCCCCACCGCCCCGACCGCGATGGCGCACAGAACGAGTCCCGGAATGAAACGGATGTCCTTCAGGGCTTCCCCGGTGTACTGGCAGTTGGTGCGGGCATGGTCTACCGGATCCTTGGCTGTGTCACCCACTGCACTCACCTCCTCGATGGAGGGATACCGCGCCGCGACGGGCCTAAACCGAATCAGCGGTCGGACAGCTCCCACACGGCGGCCGACATCCGGTCGGCCAGCGTGGTGACGGTGACCCGGCCGGAATCGTCGCCGCGGCAGGCCATCACCTGCAACACCGCATTGTTGCGCAACCTTGCCTCGCCGTGGCAGACCCAGGTCAACGGGATGCCGATCTGCTGTTTGCGCCAGCGGACCGCGTCGGCGTCGACGACGGGAACGGTGAAACTCCACGCCGCGTCACCGCCGGCGCCCAGCGCCCGTTGTCCGTCGCAGGATCTCGCGTCGCTGGTGCCATTGGCGAACGCGGAAGCAGCCACCGCTGCGTCCGGGTAGACCGCGACCGCTTCGGAGACCACCTGCTCGTGCCGATCGCCGTCGGTGAACAGCAGGACGTGGAACTGCGACCAGTACTCGCCGACGAACGCCGACATTCCGACCGCGTCGAGGGCGGAGCAGGCCGGCACCGCCGACGAACCGGAGATCGGACGGGACCGGTCGGCGTCGACCTGCAGATTCACCCCGACGACGTCGCCGACCTCAGCCGCGCCGAGCAGAACCTGGTCGGCATCGCCCGGACGCAACCCGGCCACCGGGTCCGCCGGGTTGAACTCCGGCGCACCGGAAACCGTCTGCGCGCAGCCAGCCAGCGTTAACGCCGCCGTGGCCAGGAGTGCTACCCGCCGCATGGCAGGAAATGCTAGCCCGCGGTCTCGGCGCGGCGAAACGGATCGAAGAAGGCCCGGACATCCTCAACGAACAGTTCGGGTTGCTCGAAGGCGGCGAAGTGCCCGCCGCGCGGCATATCGGTCCAGCGGGTGATGTTGTACGTCGACTCACACCAGCGGCGCGGCGGTTTGAGGATCTCTTTGGGGAAGCGGGCCACCCCGGTGGGAACCTCGACCCTGGGCCCGGCGACCGGCGAGTTGAAACTCTCCCAGTACAGCCGTGCCGAGGACGCCGCGGAGTTGGTGATCCAGTACAGCATCACGTCATCGAGCATCTCGTCACGAGTCAGCGCGTTTTCCGGGTGGCCGTCGCAGTCGGTCCAGGCCCAGAACTTCTCCATGATCCAGGCCAGTTGTCCGGCCGGGGAATCCGCCAGCCCGTAGCCGAGGGTCTGCGGGCGGGTGGACTGCTGCTTGGAATAGCCGGAGTCCCAACGCTCGTAGTGCGCGAAGGCCTTGAGTGCGTCCTGCTCGTCGGCGGCCGGGTTGTCGACTGGGCCCGGCGGTCGGCCCAGCGGCATATTGACGTGGATGGCCACGCAGTTGCCGCCGTTGCGGCCGATCTGGCTGGTGACCACCGCACCCCAGTCCCCGCCCTGGGCGCCGTAGCGTTCATAGCCCAGCGCGCTCATCAGGGTGTCCCAGGCCGCGGCGATGCGCTGCACATTCCAGCCCGTCGTCGTCGGCCTGCCGGAGAATCCGTAACCGGGCAGCGACGGGCAGACCACGTGGAAGTCCTCGGTCAACGGCCCGATCACCTTGGTGAACTCGACGATCGAGCCGGGCCAGCCGTGGGTGATGACCAACGGCAAGGCGTCCGGATTGCGCGAACGTTGGTGGATGAAGTGGATATCCAGGCCGTCGATCTCGGTGAGGTACTGGTCGAAGGTGTTCAACCGGGCCTCACGTTGGCGCCAGTCGTAGTCGTCGGCCCAGTAGCGGGCCAATTCGCGGGTGTAATCCAGCGGGATGCCCTGGCTCCAGTCCGGCACGCACTCGCGTTCCGGCCAGCGGGTGCGGTGCAACCGGTCGGCGAGGTCGGCGAGGTCTTCGTCGGCAATGGCAATGCGGAACGGCCGGATGTCTCCCATGCCGCTGATTATCGCGCTGCCCGCCACTAGGCTTTCACGCCATGCGTCTGGTCGTCGATCTCAATAAATGCCAGGGCTACGCACAATGCGTGCCGCTGGCCCCACAGGTGCTGAAACTCCTTGGCGAGGAGGCACTGGCGTATGACCCCAACCCGGACGAGTCGCAACGCCAGCAGGTGCTGCGGGCGGTGGCGTCCTGCCCGGTACAGGCGATCATCCTCGAACTGGACCCACCGGCCGACCGGGACACCAAGTGAACTCCGGAGTGAAGGGCACCTACTCGTTCGGCGAGATACTCGAGAAGTTCCGGGCGCAGGGCCGCATCGTCATCGTCGGGGCTTCGCTGGCCGGCCTGCGCGCTGCCGAAGCATTGCGGGAGAAGGGCTTCGAAGGGTCGCTGACGATCATCGGCGACGAGCCGCATGAACCGTATGACCGCCCGCCACTGTCCAAACAAGTGCTCAAGGGCTGGGTGCCGGCCGATCACACCAAGCTGCCGCGGCTGCGCCGGGTGGACGCCGACTGGCGCCTCGGCGTCGCCGCCGTGGGCCTGGACCGGATCAACCACATCGTGAAGTTGGGCAACGGCGAAGAGGTCGGCTACGACCGACTGCTGATCGCCACCGGGACCCGGGCGCGGCCATGGCCCAATCCGGAGGAAGCGGCATTGCAGGGCGTGTTCACCGTGCGCACCGTCGAGGACGCCGCCGGCCTGTCGGCCGCCCTGAAGGCCCGCCCCCGCCGGGTGCTGATCATCGGCTCCGGCTTCGTGGGCTCCGAAATTGCCTCGGTGTGCCGCGATCTGGACCTGCCGGTGACGGTGACCGAGCGCGGCAGCGGCCCCCTCAAGGGTGCCCTCGGCGGGGTGATCAGTGACATTGCCGCGGAGATGATGCGCGACGCCGGGGTGGATCTGCGCACCGGTGTGTCGGTCGCCTCGCTGCACGGTGACGAGTCCGGACACGTCCGTTCCGCAACACTGTCCGACGGCACCGTCCTCGACGTCGACGTGGTGATCCCCTCGCTCGGCTCGATCCGCAACGTGGAGTGGCTCGACGGTGCCGGCCTGGCCGCCGGGCAGTGGGGCGTGGGCTGCGATGCCGGATGCCGAGCCTTCGACATCAATGGCGTAGTGACCGACCACATCTTCGTCGCCGGGGACGTGGCGCGGGCACCGCACGTGCTCTACGGCTACGAGTTCCTGGCCCTTGAGCACTGGGACAACGCGGTCGCCGGCGCCGAGGTGGCCGCCAACAACATGCTGCATCTCGAGGTGGGCCGGCGCCCGCATCTGCCACTGCCGTCGTTCTGGTCCGGCCAATTCGGGGTGAACATCAAAAGTGTCGGGGTGTGTTCCTTCGGCGACGAGATCGTGTTCACCCAGGGCTCGCCGGCCGACCGCCGGTTCGCCGCCGCCTACGGCAAGAACGGTCGTATCGTCGGCGCGGTCACCTTCAACCACGGCAAGTGGCTGCCCTACTACGCCGAGTTGATCGAACGCTCCGCATCGTTCCCGCCGCCGCCGCCGGGATATGACCAGCCGGCCGACGCCGGGGTCATGCCGGCCCGCTTTCCCGACCCGCGCGAGCCCGCGGGCAATCCCGACGTGGTGCTCACCGGACATGACCCGACCGACCGCAGCGCCGAGTTCCGGCCGCGCACCCACTAGGAGCCGATTGATGGATGCCGCAACCGCGTGGGCCGAGGCGATGAAATTCGCCAACCGCCCGAACCCCTACCCGTACTTCGAGGAACTCCGCAAGACACCAGTCGCGAAGGTCGCGGAGCACACCTATGTCGTGACCGGCTATCCGGAAGCGCTTGCGCTGGCGCATGATCCGCGGATCAGCTCGGATATCAGCCGCAGCCCGTCCGGGTTGTTCGGCGAGAGTCAGGCCAAACTCGAGGCCGCCGAGGCCGCGCAGGCGCGGGACTCCAGCATGCTTGTCTCCGATCCGCCCGAGCACGACACGATGCGCCGGCAGTTCATGCGGCACTTCGGGCCGTCGCACACCCCCGACCTGATTCCCAGCATGGCGGGGATGGTCACCGACCTGGCCAACGACTTGCTGGACAAGGTGAAGGTGCGCGGCGGCACCCGGATGGACGTCGTCGAGGACTTCTCCTACCCGATCCCGGTATCGGTGATCTTCCGGGTGATGGGGGCACCGATCGAGGACGAACCGAGGTTCCACAGCTGGGTGATGGACTTCATGCAGGGCGCCGACGTGGGCCCGGAGCGCGACACCGAGGAGGGCCGGGCTGCGGCGGCGAAGGCGGCCGCGAGCATAGCCGCGATGACCGATTGGGTGCACGGTCTCGTCGGACGTCTCTCCCGCGAACCGGCACCCGGCCTGCTCTCGGCAGCGCTGCATGACGACGGCCCGGACGGTCCGGTGTCGCACGAGGTGGCCGAGGCCAATGCGCAGTTGCTGCTGATCGCGGGACACGACTCGACGGTCAACACCATCAGCAACTGCGTGATGACGCTGCTGCGTAATCCGGGCTCGTGGGATCTGGTGCGCGACAACCCGGATCTGATCCCCGGAACCGTCGAGGAGGTGCAGCGCCTGCAGGGTTCAGTGCAGTTCTTCCCCAGCCGCTGGGCCACCGCCGACATCGAGATCGGCGGGACCCGGATCCCGGCCGGCTCGGCGGTATTCCTGGTGTGGGCGGCCGCCAATCGCGACCCGCGGCGCTTCCCGGACCCGGACCGCTTCGACCCGACCCGCGAGGACAACGAGCACCTCGGCTTCGGCAGCGGGATCCATACCTGCTTCGGCGGGCCACTGGCCCGCCTCGAGGTCAACCTGGCGCTCGAGGTGTTCCTGCGCCGGGTGCGCTCGCCGAGGCTGGTGGTGGACCCGCCGCCGTACCGGCACAACCAAGTGTTCAGGGGGCCGCGGCACCTGTGGGTGGACTTCGCCGAAATAGTCGACTGACTGGCAGGCTGATGGGGTGACCGCCGACCCGCTGGACAAGTTCGCGCCGACGACCCGGCGCTGGTTCGCGGGCACCTTCCCGGCACCGACGCCGGCCCAGGAGCAGGCCTGGGCCGCCATCGCCGACGGCGAGCACACCCTCGTGATCGCTCCGACCGGGTCGGGCAAGACGCTGGCGGCCTTCCTGTGGGCGATCGACCAGCTGGCCGACCCCGATGTGGACAACACCGGGGCAGGCACCCGGGTGCTCTACATCTCCCCGCTCAAGGCGCTGGCCATCGACGTCGAACGCAATCTGCGCACCCCACTGGCCGGGATCTCCCGGATCGCCGAGCAGGACGGGTTACCGGCGCCGCGGATCCGGGTCGGCGTGCGGTCCGGGGACACCCCGCCGGCACAGCGCCGCGAGCTGATCACCAAACCGCCGGACATCCTCATCACCACCCCTGAGTCACTGTTCTTGATGTTGACCTCGGCGGCCCGCGACACGCTGGCCGGGGTGTCGACGGTGATCATCGACGAGGTGCATGCCGTCGCGGGCACCAAACGCGGCTCGCACCTTGCCCTTTCACTGGAGCGACTCGATGCGCTGCTGGACAAGCCCGCCCAGCGCATCGGCCTGTCGGCGACGGTGCGCCCACCGGAGGAGGTGGCCCGGTTCCTGACCGGAGGCCGGCCGGCCCGGATCGTGGCCCCACCGGCGGCCAAGACCTTCGACCTGTCGGTCGAGGTGCCGGTGCCCGATATGACCAAGTGCGAGAACAACACCATCTGGCCCGATGTCGAGGCCCGCATCGTCGACCTGATCGAGGCGCACACCTCCACCATCGTGTTCGCCAACTCCCGCCGGCTGGCCGAACGGCTCACGTCCCGGATCAACGAGATCCACGCCGAACGCTCGGGTGATGAACTGCCCGCCGCGGGCGGTATGCCCGCCCAGGTAATGGCCAGCGGCCAGGCCCAGGGCGCCGAGCCGCTGCTGGCCCGGGCCCACCACGGCTCGGTCTCCAAGGAGGCGCGGGCGGCCGTCGAGGACGATCTCAAGAGCGGGCGACTGCGGGCCGTGGTCGCCACCTCCAGCCTGGAACTGGGCATCGACATGGGCGCGGTGGACCTGGTGATCCAGGTGGCGGCGCCGCCATCGGTGGCCAGCGGACTGCAGCGGGTCGGCCGGGCCGGCCATCAGGTCGGCGAGGTCTCCCGCGGTGTCCTGCTGCCCAAGCACCGCACCGACCTGATCGGCTGCGCGGTCAGCGTCCGGCGCATGCTCGACGGCGCGATCGAGACCATGAAAGTGCCGGCCAATCCGCTCGACGTGCTGGCCCAGCACACCGTGGCGGCCTGCGCACTGGAGCCGATCAACGCCGAGCAGTGGTTCGACACCGTGCGGCGTAGCGCACCGTTCGCGACGCTGCCGCGCAGCGCGTTCGAGGCGACGCTGGACCTGCTGTCCGGCAAGTACCCGTCCACCGAGTTCGCCGAGTTGCGACCCCGGCTGGTCTATGACCGGGACACCGGCATGCTGACGGCGCGCCCCGGCGCCCAGCGGCTGGCGGTCACCTCCGGCGGCGCCATCCCGGATCGCGGCCTTTTCACCGTGTATCTGGCCAGCGAGACCGAAAAGCCCTCCCGGGTCGGTGAGCTCGATGAGGAGATGGTCTACGAGTCCCGGCCCGGTGATGTGATCTCACTGGGTGCGACCAGTTGGCGGATCACCGAGATCACCCACGACCGGGTGCTGGTCATCCCGGCGCCGGGCCAACCCGCACGGCTGCCGTTCTGGCGCGGCGACAATGCCGGCCGGCCCGCCGAACTCGGCGAGGCGATCGGCAGGTTCACCGGCGAGCTCGGCGGATCCGATCGTGCCGAGTTCGACAAGCGCTGCGCGCGAGACGGTTTGGACGCCTTCGCCCGGGACAACCTGTGGCGGCTGCTGGACGACCAACGCAACGCCACCACCGTGGTGCCCAGTGACACCACACTGTTGGTGGAGCGGTTCCGCGACGAACTCGGCGACTGGCGGGTGATCCTGCACTCCCCCTACGGACTGAAGGTGCACGGCCCACTGGCGCTGGCGGTCAGCCGGCGACTGCTCGAGCGCTACGGCATCGACGAGAAACCCACCGCCAGCGATGACGGGATCGTGGTGCGCCTGCCCGACACCGATGACGTTCCGCCGGGCGCCGATCTGTTCGTCTTCGATGCCGACGAGATCGAGCCGTTGGTCACCGCCGAGGTCGGCGGCTCGGCGTTGTTCGCCGCCAGGTTCCGGGAGTGCGCCGCCCGGGCGCTGCTACTGCCGCGACGTCATCCCGGCAAGCGATCCCCGCTGTGGCATCAGCGCCAGCGTGCCGCCCAATTGCTCGATGTGGCAAGAAAATACCCCGACTTCCCGATCGTGCTGGAGACGGTCCGGGAATGCCTGCAGGATGTCTACGACGTCCCGATGCTGACCGAACTGATGGCGCGGATCGCCCAGCGCCGGGTGCGACTGCTGGAAGTCGAGACACCCACCCCGTCCCCGCTGGCCGCCTCCCTGCTGTTCGGCTACGTCGGGGCGTTCATGTACGAGGGCGACAGCCCGCTGGCCGAGCGCCGGGCCGCGGCACTGTCGCTGGACACCGCACTGCTCGCCGAGCTGCTGGGCCGGGTGGAACTGCGCGAGCTGCTCGACCCGGAGGTGGTGGCTGCGACGGCTCGCCAATTGCAGCACCTCGCCGACGACCGCCGGGCCCGCGACGCCGAGGCGGTGGCCGACCTGCTGCGACTGTTGGGACCGCTGACCGAAGACGAAATCACCTCACGCTCAACGGCTTCCAATGTCGGCGCCTGGCTTGACGGGCTGCTGGCCGCCCGACGCGTCCTGACCGTCACCTATGCCGGCAGCACCTGGTGGGTTGCCATCGAGGACATCGGCCGGTTGCGCGATGCGGTGGGCGTGGCGGTCCCGGTCGGAATTCCGGCCGGATTCACCGACGAGGTCGCCGACCCGCTCGGCGAGTTACTCGGCCGCTACGCCCGGACCCGCGGCCCGTTCAGCACCGCCGAGGCCGCCGACCGGTTCGGTCTCGGGCTGCGGGTGGCCGCCGACGCGCTGGACCGAATGGCGCAGCACGGCAGACTGATTCGCGGTGAGTTCACCGAGGACGACCAGTGGTGCGATGTCGAGGTGCTGCGGATCCTGCGGCGGCGCTCGCTGGCGGCGCTGCGGGCCCAGGTCGAACCGGTCAGCACCGGGGCCTACGCACGGTTCCTACCGGCCTGGCAGCAGGTCGGCACTGCCACCGGGATCGACGGACTGGCCTCGGTGATCGAACAGCTCTCCGGCGTGGCACTGCCCGCCTCCGCGGTCGAGCCGCTGATCCTGGCCCCCCGGGTCCGCGGCTACCAGCCGGCGATGCTCGACGAGCTGCTGTCCACCGGGGAGGTCATCTGGTCGGGCGCCGGGGCGATCTCCGCCCATGACGGCTGGGTGGTGTTCCACCACGCCGACACCGCCCCGTTGACACTGGCGGCGCCGGCCGAACTCGACCTGACCGACGCGCACCGCGCCATCCTGGCGGTCCTCGGCGAGCCGGGTGAATCCCGGGGCGCGTTCTTCTTCCGTCAGCTGGACGGGGCCGGCACGGCCAAATCAGCCCTCTGGGACCTGATCTGGTCCGGCTGGGTCACCGGCGACACCTTCGCCCCGGTTCGCGCCCTGCTCACCGGGGGCGGTCGGCCCGCGCACCGACAACACCGCCGGGCACCCAAGCTGAGCCGCTATTCGCTGACCGCACCGCAGACCCGTCAGGTCGATCCGACGGTGGCCGGACGCTGGTCGGCGCTGCCCGCCCGGGAGCCGGACTCCACCGTGCGGGCCCACTTCACCGCCGAGTTACTGATGGGCCGGTACGGGGTGCTGACCAAGGCAGCGGTCGCTTCCGAGGGCATACCGGGTGGTTTCGCCATGCTCTACAAGGTCCTGACGGCATTCGAGGAAGCCGGGCGCTGTCAGCGCGGCTACTTCGTGGAGTCCCTGGGCGGCGCCCAGTTCGCGATCGCCTCGACGGTGGACCGGCTGCGCGGCTACGCCGACAGTGTGGATCGCGATCGGCCCGACTACCACGCCATCGTGCTCGCGGCCGCCGACCCGGCCAACCCCTACGGTGCCGCGCTGCCCTGGCCGGCCGGTGCGACCGGGCACCGCCCCGGCCGCAAGGCCGGCGCACTGGTCATCCTGGTCGACGGCGCGCTGGTCTGGTTCTCCGAACGCGGCGGCCGGTCGCTGCTCAACTTCAGCGGCGACCCGCAGGCGCAACAGGCCGCCGCCGGCGCGCTGGCCGAACTGGTCGGCCGCAGCGGTGTCGGCGGGCTGCTGGTCGAGAAGATCGACGGGGTGCCGGTCCTGGAGGCCGGTGCCAGCGATACCGCGGAAGCCCTGGTGGCGGCCGGCTTCGCCCGCACCCCGCGCGGACTTCGGTTGCGCTAGCCGCGCCGTGCTAGCGTTCGCGCCCATGCTGCATTTCACCGCCTCGGTCACCTCGGCTCTCGCGGCCGGAGTTCTCGGCGCCAGCCTGGTAGGGGCGGCTCCCGCGGAAGAAGCAGCACCGGTGGTGTTGTCCCCCGGGGTGCAGCTGACCGCCGCCAGCATCTTCGGCTTCCTCGTCTCCGACGGCACCGCTGAACGCCCGAACGCAGGCCTTTTGGCCGGCAACGGCTTCAGCTTCGACGAGACCACATGCACCGGCGGTGTGGTGTGCAACGGCGGTCAAGCCGGGTTGCTCTTCGGCAACGGCGGCAATGGCTGGGCCGGCGGCAACGGCGGCAGCGCCGGACTGTTCGGCAACGGCGGCAACGGCGGCGACGGACTCGACGCCATCTACGACCCGGACACCGGCGAGCTAATCTCGGCGGCGGCCATCGGCGGTCGCGGCGGGCGGGCCCGGTTAGTCGGCGACGGCGGGAGTGGCGGCAACGGAGGCAACGACAACGCGCCGGAGAATGCCATCGAGCCCGGCGCCATCGGCGCCGACGGCGGCAACGGCGGAAGCGGCGGACTCCTCGCCGGCAACAGCGGAAGTGGCGGCAACGCCGGTTCAGCCTCAGCCTTCATCGGCACCGCGAGCGGCGGTAGGGGCGGGCGCGGTGGCCGCGTGGGTCTGTTCGGCAACGGCGGCAACGGTGGCAACGGCGGATTCGGGTCCCAGATCGGGACCAACGAACTCGTCGGCTCCACCGGCGGGGCCGGCGGTCGCGGCGCTCGCGGCGGACTCGTGTCGGGCAACGGCGGCAACGGCGGAGTCGGCGGTAACGGCGGCACCGGTGACGGCCAGACCGTCTTGACCGTCGGGACCGCCGACGGCGGTACCGGCGGAGACGGCGGCGGCACCACGATCGGAACGGCCGGGTCCGGTGGCGCCGGCGGTTTCGCCTTCAGTGGGCCGGTCCCACAGGACACTCCCGATGACGCGATCGGCGCCGCCGCGCCCCCCCGCGCCGCCGAACGCGTCAACGGGAGTGTCCAGTGGGACCGGCCCACTGAAGGCGAAACCGCCCGCGCCACCGGACCCGGCCGTTCCGAACGTGGTGCCGCCGCCGTCTCCGCCGT
>JBFYOR010000133.1:0-4599 GCA_041303695.1 Mycobacterium sp.
GTCGAGGAGGGCGCACTGGAGTCGATCACCGGCGGCCAGCGCCCCCGGACGGTGATCTGGCTGGCCGGGCGCGGTCCGGCGGAGGCCGCCGCGACCAACGGTTCGCCAGCGCTCCCGCCCAGGGCGGCGATCAGCATGGCCCCGGCGGCCTCCGCCGGACCGCGCCCGGCCAGCCAGATCACCGTCCGGGGGCGCTGGCCGCCGGTGATCGACTCCAGTGCGCCCTCCTCGACGGCGGTGGCGGTGGCCCGGACCTGCGCACCGGCCATGGCGCTGGCGCGCAGCAGGCCGTCCCGGTCGGCCTCCTGGAGTCCGGCCACATCGTCGAGGTCGACGCAGATATCGGCGGCACTCATCGGCTGTCCCCGTTACCCGCCGCAATCTCTTCGGCTGCCTGAGCGACGATCCGGCTCACCTCGTCGGCGGTGCGGGCCTCCACGTTGAGTCGCAGCAATGGCTCGGTGTTGGATGTGCGCAGATTGAACCAGGCGCCGTCACCCAGATCCACCGTCACTCCATCCAGCTGATCGGTGGAAACCGTTTGCGCAGCAAAGGATTTCACCACCGCATCGACGCAGGCGGGGGCGTCGGCGACCCGGAAGTTGATCTCGCCCGACGCTGCGTAGCGCTGGTAGCCGGCCATCAGTTCCGACAGCGGACGGTCCTGGCCCCCGAGAGCGGCCAGCACGTGCAGGGCCGCGAGCATGCCCGAGTCGGCACCCCAGAAGTCTCGGAAGTAGTAGTGCGCCGAGTGCTCGCCGCCGAAGACGGCGCCGGTCTGCGCCATCAGCGCCTTGATATAGGAATGCCCGACCCGGGAGCGCACCGCGACACCGCCGCGTTCGGCGATCACCTCCGGCACCGCCCGCGAGGTGATCAGGTTGTGGATCACCGACGCCCCGGGGTCGCGCACCAGCTCACGGTCGGCCACCAGTGCGGTGACCGCCGACGGCGACACCGGATCGCCGTTGGCATCCACCACGAAGCAGCGGTCGGCGTCACCGTCGAAGGCCAGGCCGATATCCGCCCCGGTCGACCGGACGAAGTTCTGCAGATCCACCAGGTTGGCCGGTTCCAACGGGTTGGCCTCGTGGTTGGGAAACGATCCGTCGAGTTCGAAGAACAACGGCAGCAGGGTCAGCGCCGGGACGGCGCCCAGCACGGCGGGGGCGGTGTGGCCGGCCATCCCGTTGCCGGCGTCGACGGCCACCCGCAGCGGCCGCAGCCCACTGACGTCCACCAGCGTTCGCAGGAACTGCCCGTAGTCGTCGAGCACATCCTGCTCGGCGCGACCGCCCCGCGGCCCGTCCCAACCCGGCACGCCGGCGATGACCTCGTCGCGGATTACCGCCAGACCGGTGTCCTCGCCGACCGGTTTGGCCTGCGCCCGGCACAGTTTGATGCCGTTGTAGGCGGCCGGGTTGTGGCTCGCGGTGAACATCGCTCCCGGGCAGTCCAGCAGACCGGAGGCGAAGTACAACTCGTCGGTGGAGGCCAGTCCGATGCTGACCACGTCAAGGCCCTGCGACATCACACCGTCGGCGAAGGCGGCTGACAGCGCCGGGGAACTGTCCCGCATGTCGTAGCCGATTACGACACGGCCGAAACCGTGGGCACCCTCGGCGCGCATCAGCCTGGCAAACGCCGCGCCGACGTCGAACACGAAGGCGTCGTCGATCTCGGTACCGACCAGGCCACGCACGTCATAGGCCTTGATCACGCGGCGCACGTCAGCGGCAGGCCGGGACATAACGGAACTCCTGGGACGACGGAACTTCTCTGGTCGTCCAGCCTAGCCGGGGCTCAGTCGGCCAGGTCGGGGAGAACCCGCAGGTGCCCACGCCGTCGGCCGACCGCACCGTTGCGAGGAGGTGCCGGGGCGATTCCGGAGCGCGCCACACCGGTGTGCGGTGCCCCGAGCGAATCGGAGAATCCGGTGACCGGTGGCCCGCCGGCGACCCGGCCCTCCCGCACCGCATCGGCCAACGCGACGAGGTCGTCCTCGTCGGGGTTGGTCGGCAGTGGCGCGGCATGGCGCACCAGCTCCCAGCCGCGCGGAGCGGTGATCCGGGTGGCGTGGCCGAGACACAGGTCCCAGGTGTGCGGTTCGCGAACGGTAGCCATCGGTCCCACCACTGCGGTGGAGTCCGAATAGACGTACGTCAGCGTCGCCACCGCATAGTGCCCGCACCCAGGCCGGATGCAGCGACGGGGAACATTCACGTTGGCGAGGCTATCCCGGCCAAATGCTTGTGGATGCCGGACACGCGCACTCACCGGGGTGCCGATGTACAACCGTTACGATCTTCAGTCCATGGCCGACAGCCGTAGTTCCCGGCGCGGCGGCGGCGCAACGGGCGGCTCGCGGCGCGGGCGCGAGATGCGGGGTCCGCTGCTGCCGCCCACCGTTCCGGGGTGGCGCAGCCGCGCCGAGCGCTTCGACATGGCGGTCCTGGAGGCCTACGAACCGATCGAGCGGCGCTGGCACAAACGGCTGGCCGAGCTCGATGTGGCTGTCGATGAGATCCCCCGGATCGCCCCGAAGGATCCCGACAGTGTGCAGTGGCCGCCCGAAGTGGTGGCCGACGGACCGATTGCGTTGGCCCGGTTGATCCCGGCCGGAGTTGACGTCCGCGGTAACCCCACGCGGGCACGAATAGTGTTGTTTCGCAAGCCGATCGAACGACGGGCGAAGGACTCGGTTGATCTGGGCGATCTACTTCACGAGATCCTGGTGGCGCAGGTGGCCACCTATCTGGGGGTCGAACCCTCGGTCATCGACCCCGGTATGGAGACCGACGACTGATCAGATGATCCCGCGCTTGAGGCGCCGGCGTTCCCGCTCGGAGAGCCCGCCCCAGATGCCGAACCGCTCGTCGTTGGCCAATGCGTACTCCAGGCACGCGTCCTTGACCTCGCAGCCCAGGCAGATCCGCTTGGCCTCGCGGGTGGAGCCGCCCTTCTCCGGGAAGAACGCCTCAGGGTCGGTCTGGGCGCACAGCGCGTTCTCCTGCCACTGCGGGTCGTCCGGCGTGAGCATCGGCTCGATCGGATCGGGCACCACACTCAGGTGCGCCCGAGCCAGCGATCCCATACTCATCGGCCCGGCGGCTGCGTGTGGAGCGCCCAGTGCTCCGATGAATTGTTCGTAGGACATGTCCGCCCTCCTAACCTGATCTCGTAGTAAAAGTCTGTAGTTGTTCGAACATGTGGTCGAATCACGGTCTGCGACACCGAAACCGGCAGGTCGACCGGGAATGACACTGCTGTGATTAGACATTGCCGAGGTGCCCCGGTCAAGCCGTTGAGCCGAATTCATTACCACTTTCGTGACCCAATCCGGCGTGTCGAGACCATGGCGTGTCTTGCGAGTTGCGTCACCGTGACCGCGTGCATGCCGAACCGGGCGACCGCCTAGTGTCGGTCGGTGTGAAGATCACCGTTCTCGTCGGCGGGATCGGCGGCGCCCGATTCCTGCTCGGCGTGCAGCGACTGCTGGGGTTGGGGCAGTTCGGCGACCCGCAGCGCAGTGATGATCACCAACTGAGGGCCGTGGTCAACATCGGCGACGACGCCTGGATGTTCGGCGTTCGCATCTGCCCCGATCTGGACACCTGCATGTACACCCTCGGCGGAGGTATCGACCCGGAGCGCGGCTGGGGACACCGGGACGAAACCTGGCATGCCAAGGAGGAACTCGCCGCCTACGGCGTGGCACCGGACTGGTTCGGCCTCGGCGACCGTGATCTGGCCACCCATCTGGTGCGCTCCCAGATGCTGCGCGCCGGATACCCGCTGTCGCAGGTGACCGAGGCCCTGTGCCGACGGTGGTCGCCCGGGGCAACGCTGTTGCCCGCCAGCGACGACCGGTGCGAAACCCATGTCGTGGTGACCGATCCGGATACCGGTGACCGCAGGGCAATCCACTTTCAGGAGTGGTGGGTGCGCTACCGCGCCAAGATTCCCACCCACAGCTTCGCGTTCGTCGGCGCCGAGAAGGCGGGCGCGGGAGCGGGTGTCATCGAGGCGATCGCCGAAGCCGATGTCGTCATGCTGGCTCCGTCCAACCCGGTGGTCAGCATCGGCGCCATCCTGGCCATCCCCGGTATCCGAGGCGCGTTGCGCTCCACTGCTGCGCCGGTCATCGGCTACTCGCCGATCATCGACGGAAAGCCGTTGCGCGGCATGGCCGACGACTGCCTGTCGGTGATCGGCGTTGAGACCACATCGCAGGCGGTCGGACGTCACTACGGTGCGCGCACAGCCACCGGCCTGCTGGACTACTGGCTGGTGCACGACGGCGATGAGGCCGACGTGCCCGGGGTCGGCGTCGCGTCGATACCGTTGCTGATGTCCGACCCGGATGCCACCGCCGCGATGGTCCGCGCCGGACTCGACGTAGCCGGGATCTCGCTGTGACCGAGCACGGCACCGCGGCACCCATCGAGATCCTGCCCGTCACCGGACTTCCCGAGTTCCGGCCCGGCGATGATCTCGCGGCCGCGATCCACACCGCGGCGCCCTGGCTGCGCGACGGGGACATCGTGGTCATCACCTCCAAGGTGGTCTCCAAGTGCGAGGGCCGCATCGTGGCCGCCC
>JBFYOR010000134.1:0-3008 GCA_041303695.1 Mycobacterium sp.
TTTATAACCTGGTTGAACGCCATCATGACGGCCGGCCGGACATGATCGGGATGGAAGCCGTGAACCAGTTGCTGGTTGCGCTCGAGGTGCACCGGTTCGACTTCTGTTTCATCGGAGCCGGTTACGAGCACGAAGTCGACGAGTTCATGAAGGTCAACCCGGGTCTGGCCGGGCGGTTCAACCGCAAGCTTCGTTTCGAGTCATACGGTCCCGGCGAACTGGTGGAGATCGCGGTCCGCTACGGAGGGCCGCGGGCGACCGTGTTGGATCCGGCGGCCCGGCGTGCCTTGAATGCCGCATGCCACGAGGTTCGGTCCTACCTTGCCCCCGACGGCACGCATGGCATCGACCTCATGCAGAACGGGCGGTTTGCCCGCAACGTCGTGGAACGGGCTGAGCGACTGCGGGATTCGAGGGTGGCCGCCCAGCACCGACTCGATCGCAACTCAGTCACGGTGGCGGACCTGGAGACGCTGCGCGCCCAGGACGTCGTTGCCGCAGTCACTGCGGCGTGCGCCGAGAAGCACGTGCCGATCGATCTGTGAACCATCGAGTGTGGGTGGTATGCAGGCGTAGAACCACTTTCGTCTGCACAGGCCCCACATTCGGGGACCGCCGCCTCAGCGCACCGGGCTGAAACGCTCCAATTGGGTGGGCGGGCCGTCCACCGGCGTCGGCGGCAGCACCAGGCTGACGCCGTCGATCACCCGGACCACGTTGTGGGTCTGGCGGTCGAAGTTCAAGGTGCCGTGCTGGAAGTTCTGCACGATCCACTCCGGTTCGGCGATCTCCCCGCTGGTGGGCAGGCCCAGTGCGCCGCGCTCGTAGCCCAGCGAGGCCCACGCCTCGTAGATGGCCCCGGTCAGCGGTTGGGCCCCGGTGTCCGGTGACCAGTACATGGCGCCGCGCTGGAAGGTCGCATACCGGGCGGGGCCGGTGCCGGCGGCCTCCGGAGAGGTCGGCATGCCCAGCGGGCTGGCCTGGGCGCCGTCACGCTCCCAGCGGGTGAGGATCGCCCCGCCGCGAAGGGTGTCCAGGACGTCGGGCGGGCCGTTGAACGCCGCGGCAAGACGGCGGATCTCGCCGAGAGCGGCGTATCCGGCCTCGCCCGGGCATTCGGTGTTGCCGACATCGCGGTGGGCGAAGATCTCCGGCAGTTTCACGGTGCTTCCGCCTGGAACCACGGTGTGCTGACCGCCGTCGGAGCGCAGGGACACCATGCCCAGTGGGTCGACGTCGTCGAGGCTCAGCCGCCAGCCGAGCAACCGGCCGGCGGTGCGCACCATCACCTCCGGCGGGGCGACCTCCTCGAAGTCGCCGATCAGCGAGACGCCCCACACGTCGCGGTTGAAGCCACCGGTGTGCGAACCGAGGACGTCCTTGGTGATACCGCCGGCCCGGCCCTCGAAAACCTGCCCGTACTTGTCCACCAGGGCGTTGTAGGCGATGTCGCACCAGCCCAGTGTCAGGGTGTGGTACGCGTAGATCGACCGGATGATCGCCGCGGAATCCTCAGGCTCGTAGTCGTTTCCGGTCGCGGTGTGGTGCAGCACCGCCGCACGGACACCCTCGCCGTAGAACGGCCCGCCGCAGCGCCCTCCGGTGCCGGCGCCCCACTGGGCGCGGCTGATGATGTTCGGTGGCTGGCCCGGCCCCAGCGCCGCGGTCGGCGGGGTCCACTGGGTGTCGACCGGGGCCTGCGGCGGGCTGATGAGCACTGCCGACATGGTCTGGCTCAGCGGCTCCTGGGCGTTGGCCGGGATGTAGCCCAGTTCGCGGCCGGCATCCAGGCCGGACTGCGCGGGCTCGATGGTCACCGGTGCATCGGTCGGCCGGGTCACCGCGATCTGGACCGCGGTGGTGTCACCGACGTAGACCGGATCGGTGCCCTGGGTGCCGTTGCCCTCGGCGTCTTCGGAGCCGAGTTCGAACCGCGCGGCTTGGTACCAGGGTCCCCAGGATCCGTCGGGACGCTTGGCCCGCAGCCGTGCCGTGGTGCCGGTCAGGTCCGATCCGGTCAGCGCCACCATGGAAAACGGCGTCTCCTGGCTGATCTCGCGGACGGTCTCGCCGCCGCCGACGCCGGCCAAGGACTGCTGGGTCAGGACGGTGTCGTCGGCGATCGCGTGGTGCTCATCGTCGCCGGGCAGGCCGCCCACCGCCCACGGCACCATGACGACTGTCGCCGCGATGGCGGTGAACAGGATCGTCGGGGTGGGGCGACGGGGCGACACACGGCGAATGTTACGTATGAGTCAGCAGTTGCCAGCGTTACGACACGGACTAGTGATAGCTGTGTGACTGTTGATAACTGCAACTGCAACTGCAACTGCAACGGCACCGCAGGGGCTTCCACCGGCTTTTGGACCGGTCTCACCCTGCGGTGCCGTTTCGGTGCAGGTCGTTCGGTGCAGCTCCCTTCCGGGACTCAGCCGATCTGCGATGCCAGGTCGCCGGCCGCCTCGACCACCGGTGCGGCGGCAGCCGGTGCGGCGGCAGCCGATCCAGCGTTTTGCATGGCCTGGGTGATACCCGGGACGACGATGCCCTTGAGCAGGTCGACGGCCTGGCCGACGCCGAGTTGGTTGGCCGCGCTGGTCAGATCGCTGATGATGCCGCCGGAACTGGCCGCCGGCGCGGCCGGCAGGCCGATCATCGGATCGCCCAGGATCGGGTACGTGCCGGCGATCGGTCCCAGCGGCGCGCCGATCGGCGTCTCGGTGGGAAGCCCGATTCCACCGGGCAGCCCGATCCCGGTGGGGCTGGTCAGCGAGTCGATGCCCAGTTGCGGCGTTGTCAGGCCCGGCGCGGTCAGACCCGGATCGGTCAGCGACGGAACCGCGGCGCCCGGCGCGGTCAGGCCCGGCGCGGTCAGGCTGGGTGTGGTCAGCCCGGGTGCCGTCAGGCTGGGCGTGGTCAGACCCGGTGTGGTCAGGCTGGGTGTGGTCAGACCGGGTGTGGTCAGGCTGGGCGTGGTCAGACCCGGTGTGGTCAGGCTCGGCGTGGTC
>JBFYOR010000135.1:0-7107 GCA_041303695.1 Mycobacterium sp.
TTGGTGATGTCATAACGACGAGCCACCCCGTCGAACATCGAGGCCACATCACGGGGATCCTTGTCCAGCGATGCGCGGCTCACCCGCCAGACGCTATCAAGCGCCGCGTGACACCCGTTCGGGGTGCTGCCGGGAGTGCGCGGCCATCCGCTCGGCGAGGTGGATCAGCCGGTCCTCGTGACCGGCCGGCATGGTGTAGGCCAGCTTCCGAAGTTCAACGGCGAATCCGTGCAGGTCCTGGTGGAATGCGGCTTCACTCATCGAAGCCCTCCTCCGTCTTTCGTGACAGGTGCGAAAGCACCTGTGCTGTTTGCGTTTTGCCCCCCGACCTCATACCCACATTGTGCCGGTGCCTAACCAGGCCTGGAAAGAGGCGCAATCGAAAACACTGGTGAACTCTACGTTTCAGGCAGGTATCTCGCGGGGCAGCATTTGCTCGCGCCGCACCAGGACGACCAGGATCGCCCCGCCGATAAGCCACCCCACCACCGCAACCGAACCGGCCGGGACGACCGCCAGGGACGCATTACGATTTTGCACGCGAACGAGATTCGGGTCGGTGCGGTCGTACTCGACATAGATTCGCATGCCGGTGGCCAACTCCGACGGGTAGAGCACCCCGAGTTCCGGCCGGTAGGTGACGCGGTCCGGGGTGACGAACTCGATGGTTGACCGGCGCGGGCCCGCCGAGAGCACCTCGGCCTCGGCCACACCCCTGTTGGCCTCGATCTGGCGATCGTTGCGCCAGGCCCCGGCGACCAACAGAATCGACTGCAATGTGACGACTCCGATGACGATCCAGACGGTGATCTTGGCCCATCGCAACAGTTTCCGCGAAATGGTGTCCGTCACATCGGGATCACGGATGGGCAGTGCGGCCGCCAGCAGCGTTCGCAGCCGGTGCAGCGCGGAACCGGGTTTCAGCACAGTGCCGATTGCACGGCCGCCCGGATGTCGGCATGTAACTGCCGCAGCGACGAGCGGTCGGCCTTGACTTCCAGCACCCGCATTCCCTCGTGCGGTTCGGCCATGCCGGCGGCGAGTTCGTCGACCTCGATCTGGCGGGAGTCCACGTGGTAGGCCCGGCACAGCGCGCCGACGTCGACGTCGTGCGGGGTGCCGAAGATCCGCGACGACACATCGGCGAACCGCGGATCGCCCTGCTCGAGCAGTTCGAAGATGCCGCCGCCGTTGTCGTTGGACACCACGATCGTCAGGTTGCGCGGGGTCGGCTCGGTGGGCCCGATCAGCAGGCCGGAGGCGTCGTGCACGAAGGTCAGATCGCCGAGCAGTGCCACCGTCCGGCGCTGCCCGGTGTCGCCGGCCGGCCCGCTCCGGTCATGCCCGAGGGCGGCGCCGATCGCGGTCGACACCGTCCCGTCGATACCGGCCACCCCGCGGTTGGACCGCACCAGGATGCCGTCGGTGTTCAGGCCGACCAGGGCGGCGTCACGCACCGGGTTGGAGGCGCCGAGCACCAGTTGGTCACCCGGGCGCAGGGCCGCGGCGACCGCGGCGGCCACGTGCAGGCCGGTGGTCAGCGGGTGGGCGGCCAACTGCTCCCGCACGACGGCAAGGGTGTCGCGGTTGGCCTGCGCGCAGCGCCGCAGCCAGTCCGGGTCGGGGGTGCCGGAGGTTTGCGCGCGGGTGCCGGTTGCCGCCGAGTTGCCCGAGACGTCCGGCCAGCGCGGGCCGGTGGTCAGCGCGAACACCGGCACCTCAGGATCGGCCAGCAGCGCCGACACCGGGCGGTGCAGGGTAGGCCGGCCCACCATGATGACCTGGGCGGGCCGCAGCGCGGACAGCGCCAGCGGATGCAATGGCGTGACCGCGTGCGGGGCGGTCGGCTCGGCAACGGTCGGCAGGTGCGCCAGATTCGGATGCACACCGGCGCCGTGGCCGGCGATCACGACGGTGTCCTCGGTGAGGTCGATCGGCAGCGGCTGGTCGAACGTCACCACCGGCGTATAGGTCCAGGGGCTGCCGTCGGGCCGGCCGGCCGGGAAGTCGCCGGGGTCCGAATCCGGTTCGGGTACAAGGGGTTCGCGCAGCGGGATGTCGAACTGAACCGGCCCGGCGTTGGCGGTGCGGGCGCCGGTGGCGGCCGCGAGCACCCGGCAGGTGGCCGAACGCCACTGGGCGTTGAGCGCCTCGAGCCGCTCAGGTCCGCCTTCGGAGAGTCCCAGGCTGACCGCCGCACGCACCTGCGAGCCGAAGTAGCCCAGCTGTTCCAAGGTCTGGTTGGCACCGGTGCCGAGCAGTTCGTAGGGCCGGTTGGCGGACAGCACGATCAGCGGGATCCGGGCGTAGTTGGCCTCCACCACCGCCGGGCCGAGGTTGGCCACCGCGGTGCCCGACGTCATCGCGATCGGCACCGGCCGGCCACTGCCGGCCGCCAGACCAACGGCCAGGAAGCCGGCGGTGCGCTCGTCGATGCGGACGTGCAGCCGAAGCCGGCCGGCCCGGTCGGCGTCGGCCAGCGCGAACGCCAGTGGGGCGTTGCGACTGCCCGGGCAGAGCACGACGTCGCGGACGCCGCCGCGAATGAGTTCGTCGACGACGACCCGCGCCTGAGCCGTCGAGGGGTTGGCCACCCTTACAGGGTGTCACACCGCCCGGTGGCCGACCGCTCGCAGCGGGGACCCGGCCCGCTCAGTGCAGGGCGCCGGCGAAGAAGTCCAGCATCGCCGTGTTCACCGCATCCGGCCGTTCCAGGAAGCCGAGGTGCCCGGCGGTGGCGAGCTGGATGTAGCGGCCCGTCGGGATGGCCTCGCCGACCTCCCGGCCCAGCGCGGGCGGGGTGATCACATCGTCGGCGAAACCGATCACCAGCACCTCGGCCGGGATGGCGCGGTAGGCGGGCAGCCGGTTCTCCGTCGGGACGACGGTGAGCTGGGCACGCCAGCCGGGGGTGCGTTTGAGCGGGAAGACGGTGAACATCTCCAGCCACTCCCCGATCGCCTTCTCGTCGTTGATGGTCCGGGGTGAGAAGTTCTCCAGCACCCGGACCTTGGCCGCGTACGCGGCGGGAAGGTCGGCGCCGGACTCGGCCAGCGCGAGATCGGCGGCGCGGAACGCCTTGCGGGTGGCATCCAGGCGGCCGCGGGTGCCCATCAGCACCGCCTGGGTGACCAGGTCCGGGCGGAAGAGCATCAGTTCCTGGGCGATGAACGCCCCCATCGACATGGCGACGATCCGGGTCGGGCCGCCGACCGCCTTCTCGATCAACTCGACGGTGTCGGCCACCATCTGGGTGGTGGAGAACCCCTCGGCGTTCTCGGTCTCGCCGATCCCGCGGTTGTCGAAGGTGATGCAGCGGTAACCGGCCGCCAGGAATGCCGGGACCTGGTGGATGTGCCAGGTGCGACCCGCCCCGCCGGTCCCGGCGATGAACAGCACCGGATCGCCGGACCCGCTGTCGTTGTAGACCAGGTTGGTCACACGCCTAGCCCGCGGCGGCCAGGGCGGCGGCCAGTGCGGCGTCGTAGTCGGGTTCAGCGGCGATCTCGGGGACCAGTTCGGTGTAGGTGACGGTGCCGTCGGCGCCGATCACGACCACCGCGCGTCCCAGCAGTCCGGCCATCCGGCCGTCGACGAGCGTGATTCCGTAGTCCTCGCCGAAACCGCCGCGGAACGCCGAGGCCGACTTGACGTTGTCGATGCCCTCCGCGCCGCAGAACCGGGCCAGCGCGAACGGCAGATCCTTGGACACGCACAGCACCGACGTCCCACCCTCGGCGGCCCGCTCATTGAACTTCCGCACGCTGTTGGCGCACACCGGGGTGTCGACCGACGGGAAGATGTTGAGCACCAGGACCTTTCCCCGGTATTCGTCGCTGCTGAGCGCCCCGAGGTCGGGGTCGGTCAGGGAAAACGACGGGGCCGCGGTTCCGACCGCGGGGAGTTCGCCGACAGTGTGCACGGGCTTTCCGCCCAGGGTGATCTCAGCCATACCCACCAGTGTGTCAGAGAAGCCGCCGGCCTCAGAGCAGCGGGAAGCACTCCCGCACCCGGGCGATCCAGAAGTCGCGGCGCTGCGGCGGGGCGGCGAACTCCGCCAACCGGGCCGGGTCGGGGACGACATCGCCCACCGGCAGGTAGCCGTCGACCGGGGTGAGGTCGGCGATATCGGTGACGAACAGTCCGCCGGTGCCCAGGCCGCAGGCATGCTCGCAACGCGGCAGCGCGGCGGCCGCGGCCAGGCCGGCGGCGATACCCACCGCGGAATCCAGCGCGCTGGAGATCACCACCGGGATGTCGATCGCCGCGACGATCTCCAGCAGCGCGGTGATCCCACCGAGGGGGGCGACCTTGAGCACCGCGATATCGGCGGCCCCGGCCCGCACCACGGCCAGCGGATCGGCGGCCCGGCGGATGCTCTCGTCGGCGGCCACCGGAACGTCGACCCGGCGGCGCACCTGGGCCAGTTCGGCCACCGTGCGGCAGGGCTGCTCGAGGTACTCCAGCGGGCCGTCGGCGGTGAGCGCGCGGGCCGCGGCGACCGCCTGCGGCACGCTCCAGCCGCCGTTGGCGTCCACCCGCACCGTGGGTAGGGCCGCGCGCACCGCGTTGACCCGCGCGACGTCCTCGGCCAGCGTCTGGCCGGGCTCGGCGACTTTCACCTTGGCGGTCGTCGCACCGGGGAACCGGGCCAGCACGCCGGGGACCTCGCCGGGTGCGACGGCCGGCACCGTGGCATTGATCGGGATGCGGGTGCGCTTCGCCGAAGGCCTTGGCCGGTAGGCGGATTCGATGCCGGCAGCCAGCCAGTGCGCGGCTTCTGCCGCCTCGTACTCGACGAAGGCGCCGAATTCGCCCCAGCCGGCCGGACCCTCGATCAGCGCGACCTCGCGGACGGTGATGCCGCGGAAGCGCACCCGCATCGGCAGGGCGACGACGTGCAGGCGCTCCAGCAGGTCCTCGACGCGCATCAGCGAGACATCAGATGGCGCGGTCGCGGTTCTCCCAGTAGGGCTTGCGCAGGTCCTTCTTGAGCAGCTTGCCGGTGGGGTTGCGCGGCAGCTCTTCCATGATCTCGACGCTGCGCGGGCACTTGTAGTGCGCCAGCTTGTCCCGGCACCACGCGACGAGTTCATCCGGGGAGGTCTGCTGCCCGGCGGACAACTCGACGACGGCCTTGACCGACTCGCCCCACTTGTCGTCGGGGATGCCGAACACGGCGGCGTCGAGCACCGCGGGGTGGTCGGTGAGCGCCCGCTCGACCTCGACGGAGTAGATGTTCTCCCCGCCGGAGATGATCATGTCCTTGAGCCGGTCCTCGACGAAGATGAATCCGCCCTCGTCGACCCGGCCGATATCGCCGGTGCGGAACCAGCCGTCGGCGGTGATCACCTCGGCGGTGGCTTCGGGCTTGTTGTGGTAGCCCTGCATCAACTGCGGTGTGCGGAACCACAATTCGCCGGGCTCACCGATCGGGACATCCTCGAGGGTGTCGGGATTGACCACCTTGACCTCGACTTCGCTGGCCGGTTGCCCGGCGCTGGTGAGCCGCTCGGGCCGGGACGTGTCGCGGTGCGCCTCCGGGGAGAGTTGGGTGACCGCACCGCACACCTCGGTCAGGCCGTACACCTGGACGAAGTCGGTGTCCGGGAACTCGGCGAGCGCCTTGGCCAGCAGCGCCGGGGGCATCGGCGAGGCGCCGTAGACGAAGGTGCGCAGCCGCCGGAACAGACCGATCGCGTCGGGCCCCATCTCCATCACCTTGCCCAGCACCGCCGGCACCAGGAAGGTGCGGGTGGCGCCGGCCAGCAGCGCACCGGCCATCGACGCCCCGTCCACCTCGCGGGTCATCAGGCTGGTGACGCCGTGATGGATGGGGAACTGCGCGAAGGAGGTTCCGCCGACGTGGAACAGCGGCATCGAGACCATCACCTTGTCGTCCGGCTCGAACTCGAAGGTGGCGGCGTTCATGGTGTGGGCGAGCAGGGCGGCCTGACTCAGCCGCACACCCTTGGGGTTTCCGGTGGTGCCGGAGGAGTACATGATCACGCAGATGTCGTCGGGGCTGACGTCCGCGCTACGCCCGCGCGGGGTGGCTGCGGCCAGCATGGCCTCGTACTCGTCGCCGTCACCGCCCTCCGCGGTGACCTCGATGACATGCTCCACGCCGGGAAGCCGGTCGCGGATCGCGTCGATTCCGCCCTTGAGTTCGGCGCCGACGATCAGCAGCCTGGCACCGGAGTCGTTGAGCACGTAGTCCATCTCGCTGGCCGCCAACCGGAAGTTGACGATCGCCGTGGCCGCACCCAGCGAGGCGGCGGCCAGGGTGGTCTCGATGCAGGCCGGATGGTTCTTGTCCAGGAATCCGATGACATCCCCACGGCCGACGCCGTGGTCGGCCAGCGCACCGGCCAGCCGGCGCACCCGGCCGTTGAATTGCGCCCAGGTGAAGGTGCGGTCGAGGAAGACGATCGCCACCTCGTCGGGTTTGGCCTGTGCCCAGTAGGCCAGCCGGTCATCGAGGAAGCGCGGTTGCGGGGGTTGCTCCATACCCGACAGGGTGCCATCACCGGTGGCCCGGATCGACCGATTTCCCCCAATCGGGCGGTTTCGGCAAACGGCTCAGGTCTTCTGCGGCCGCAACAGCACCCAGGCGACGACGATCGCCACCGCCGGCACCACCGCCATGATCAGGCTCAGATCGTGAATGGCGCTCAGCCAGCTGTCGGTGGCGGCCGATACCACCCAGCGGGCCTGCTCGGGATCGAGCAGTTCGGCACCGGCAGCGGAGTTCGGCGCCCCGCCGTGGGCCACCCGCAGCGCTTCGCGGGCCTGCTCCTCGCTGATCCCGGAGCCCTCCAGTTTGCGACGGCCCTCCTGCAGGAAAAGCGTGGTGCCGACCAGGGCGAACAGCGCCGGGCCCAACGAATAGGCGGCCTGGCCGACGGCCGGTTTGACCGCCGAGACCACTCCGCCGAGTTCCGGCGGCGCGCTGGACATCATGATCGTCGACTGCGGGGTCTGGACCACCGCGCCCCCGATCGCATTGAGCGCGACCGCGATACCGAGCACCGCAACCGGGGTCTGGGAATCCAGCGCCACCAGCATCACCATGCTGACGAGCAGGATCGACAACCCGGCCACCAG
>JBFYOR010000136.1:0-3327 GCA_041303695.1 Mycobacterium sp.
CAGTTGTTCGACCCGAGCCTGCTGCCCGGGCAGCCGGACCTGACCGCCGATCTGCTCGACCAGGTCTCCGCGTCGGTGCCGATTGTGGTGATGAACGCCTCGCAGCACTTCTTCTACGTCAATTCCGCGGCCTATGCGGCCGTCGGGGTCACCGCGGCCACACCGAACCCGCCCGGGGGCGACTACGGGGCCCGAGACGGCAAGCTCACCGGGATCGTCTCGGAGGCCGGGGCGATGATCCCGTTCATGAAGGTGCTCCCCGCCCTGACGCCGGCGGTCATCTCCAGGGCGATCACCGGGATCGCCACCATGGCGGCCGGGGCCGGGGTGACCTATGTCCACGAGGCGGCCACCGGTGCCATCGCCGGGGCACAGGAAGCCGACCTGCTGCACCAGACCTTCGGCCAGTCGGGTTTTCCGGTCCGTGGGTCGATGTCGTTGTGGGGCGAGCGCCTCGGGGATTTCACCGCCGCGGGGATCATGCCGGGCTCCGGCGATGACCGGCTGCGATCCCAGACCATCAAGTGGGTTTCCGACGGGTCCAATCAGGGCTACACCGGCTTCATGCGGGAGAACTACCTGGGCCGCGACACCCGCGGCGTGGCCAACTTCACCCCCGAGCAGCTAGCGGCCAACTTCGCCAAGACCGTCGCCGCGGGCTGGCCGATCATGTGCCACGCCAACGGTGACGCCGCGATGGACATGGTGATGGCGGCCTTTGCCTCGACGGCGAAACTGCGGGCCTGGGACCCGGCCAAACGGCACCGCATCGAGCACGCCTCGCTGCTGCACGACGAGCATATCGCCGCGATGGCCTCCCTCGGCATCACTCCGAGCTTCCTGATGAACCATGTTCGGTTGTGGGGCAAGGTGATGCGTGATGACATCCTCGGTGTCCAGCGGGCGAACCTGCTCGACCGTTACGGCTCGGCGGTCAAGGCCGGACTGCGGGCGAGCCTGCACTGCGACTTCTCCGTCTCGCCGATCGGGCCGCTGAACTACGTGGCCACCGCCGCCGCCCGCACGATGGCCGACGGAGGAGAGGTGCTCAATGCCGCCGAACGGGTCAGCGTGGCTCAGGCGTTGCGTGCCAGCACCATCGACGCGGCCTGGATGTGTCATGCCGACGGACTGGTCGGCTCGCTGGCGGCGGGCAAGGCCGCCGACTTCGTGCTGCTCGCCGATGATCCGCTGGCCCATGAGGCCGACCCCGATGCGGTGCGCGAGATCGCCCTGCTGGCAACTTATCTCGACGGTGCTGAGGTGCATTCGGCCTGACAGCGGAGGGGGAACCGCCCGATGGGGTTACCTCATTTGGGGGCGGCGGTCACCTTCGGCACGGTGTACGCGGTCGGATCCTCGCCTTCGGGGGTGACCACGGCCTGCGCATCGTTGGTGACCATTTCCGGCATGCATTTGCCTTCGGAGACGTTGTACATCTGGGTCTCGGCGCATTGTTTGCCGGGATCGCTGATGCCGACGGAATTCTGCTGAACCGGAGCCTGCGGGTCGTTGGTGACGACGGCTGTCGCACATTGTCCGGCGGTGGCGTTGTAGAACTGGCCGGCTGCACATTTGGTTCCGTCAAAATTGGACATGTCATTGGCTGTCTGCGGGTTATTCGTGACGACACCCGACGCGCACTTCCCCGCGGTGGCGTCATAGATCTGGCCGGCCGAACATTTCGTTCCGTCGTAGTCGGAGATGTCATCCCAGGCCTGGGATTGGCTCCGCGCGGTCGAGCCGACGATGTTCATGGCCAGGCCCACGGCGAGTGTGAAACCGAGCATTGACGACGCTGCGGCACGTGATGACCGATACACCGGGCCCTCCTCCGGTTGTCTCCAGAGATGATCGAACGGGACGCTACTCCGGAGGCGGTCCGGTGCGGGCGTTTTTCGATCATCGCTGCTGCTGTGCTGATTCACACGACCTGCCGGCGGAACGTCAGCCTGTCGAATTCCCTGCCGTACTCGTCGACCGCGGTCACATCCATCTCACTGAGCATGGTTCCCGGCCGGACGTCGACGCGGATGAAGGCGTAGTTGCGGAAGCGGACCCGCGACCAGGCCACGGCTTCGGGTTGTCTGTCGCCGTCGGCGGTCCACACATAGCTATTGGTCACATAGGTGTCAGCAATCTCGTGGCCCCGGTAGCTCTCCTTTTCCCCGGGCTGGAACGCATACCGGGGACGCCCGCCGGAGCCCACGGTGTAGTAGACGGTGCCGTCGGTGTCCGGGTAGACGATGGCGTTATCCCCGGCGACCCGGGTGGGGCCGCCGTTACGGATCGGGTCGGAGCGCTCGAAGGCATGGTTGTGGGCCTGCAGGACCAGGTCGACCTGGTGGCGGTCGAACAGCTCCACCCAAGCCGAACGCACGCCGCCGTCGCCGGCGTGCGTTTCGACCGTGGAGTAGGCGCAGTGGTGGAAGAAGCAGACGATGAAGTCGATGTCGGGGTCGGCGCGGTGGGCCGCCAGTGTGGTGTCCACCCAGCTGGTCTGGGTGCCGCCGGAGTAGCCGGTGTTGGCGGTGATCTCGTAGCTGACGTCGTTGGCGTCGAGTGAGAGCACCGCGACGTTTCCGTAGGTGAACGAGTACACCGACGGGCATTTCGGTGGTCCGTTGTCGGGGAAGTCCATCCGGGCCAGGTGGCCGCCGTAGCCGTGCACCGGGTAGGCCGCCTCGATGTCGTGGTTGCCGGTGGCGAACATCCACGGCGTCGTCGACGCGCTGGCCTCGATGGACCCGAGATAGACGTCCCAGACGTAGGGGTTGAACTTATCGAAGCCCGCTGGGGGCTCGCCGGTTCGCACGAACGTCGCCGGCTTGCCGAGGCCTGAGGGATCCGCGTAGGCGATATCTCCTGCCAGCACGTGAAAGTCCGGCCGGCTGGCGATGATCTGGTTGAGCACGTTGTCGGCGTGCGCCACTGTCGGATCGTTGTCGGGTTTGTAGTAGTTGTCGTCGTAGGCACCGCGGGCGAGTCCGGCCGGCAGCAGCGGGGTTTCGTCGGTTCCCTGGTCACCCATCATGGTGAACCGGAAACCTCCCACGGTGCCGCGCGTGCTCGGCATCGCCGTCGCGGCGGAGCGGACGTCGCTGGAGAACCCGTCCGCGGTGCGCCAGCGGTAGAAGTGCGGGGTGCGTCCCGGCAGCCCATCCAGCGGGGCGTGGACGTAGAACTGTTCGGCAGCGAGTACTCCGCCGTCGCCGTCGGGGATCTGGGTCACCAGGTTGCGGACTTCGGCTTCGATCGTCGCGCCGAGCGCCGGGGTGGGCCCGTGGTCGAGGAACACCATGGTGCCCTTCGGATTTCGCGACAACT
>JBFYOR010000137.1:0-4446 GCA_041303695.1 Mycobacterium sp.
TCGTTGTAGTCGTTGAAGGTGTTGTCAAAGCCCGGGTTGTAGAACGGGGCCGGTTCGCTGTACACCGGCGGCGGCGGAGCCGGGGAGATTCCGTTGCTGGTGTTGATCGTCACCATGGTCCCCGGCAGCACCCGGCCGGTCGGTGTCGTGCCGATCACGGTGTCCCTGGCCGCGGTGCTGTTGACCGGGGACGTCTGGCTGGCCACCTCGAAGCCGGCATCGCGGATGCGTTTCCTGGCCGCGTCGAGGTTCAGACCCACCACGTTGGGGATCGCTACCCCGGGAGCCCCGTTGAGGTAGCGCGGATCGGTCGGCGGCAGCGTCACCGGGCCGAAGTTGGTGGCGATCGGGCTCATGGCCAGAAACCAGGTCTGTGCGGGCGAGGTACCGCCATAGAGATCCCCGTTACCCCCACACTTGCGCAGCGGGAAGGCGCACAGCGCAGCCGGTTTCGGGGAGTCGTCGAAGACGTAGCTCGCGGCGGCCAGTTGGTTGGTGTAGCCGAGGAACCCCGAGGAGCGGTGCGACTCGGTGGTGCCGGTCTTACCCGCCATCGGCAGCCCCCAGCCCACCGACCCGGCAGCGGCCGCCCCGGTGCCGCCCGCGGCGGTGTCCTTCGACAGCGCATTGGTCAGGGTGTTGGCCAGACCCTCGGGGACCACCTGCTCGCACTTGGGCGTCGGCAGCTTCACCTCGTTGCCGCGCCGGTCGAAGATCTCCTCGATGGGACTCGGCGGGCACCAGGTGCCGCCGGAGGCCAATGTGGCGCCGACATTGGAAAGTTCCAGTGCGTTCACTTCGAACGGGCCCAGCGTGAAGGAGCCGATGTTCTCCCGCTTGACGTAGTCGGCCAGGCTCTCATCGCTGTTGGGGACGTAGGCACGTGCGGTGCCCGGTTCGGCGTAGGACCGCAGACCCAGACGCACGGCCATATCGACCGTGCGGTCCACGCCGACCTGCTGAATGAGTTTCGCGAAGGCGGTGTTGGGCGACAGCGCCAGAGCGTCGGTCATGTTCATCGGGCTGCGGTAGCCGGCAGCGTTCTTGACACACCAGGTCTTGGGCGGGCAACCGGGCGTATCGCTGTTGCCCAGGCCCTTGCCCTGGAAGAACGGTGGAACATCCAGCATCGCGTTGATGCCCATGCCCATGTCGAGCGCGGCGGCGCTGGTAAATATCTTGAAGATCGAGCCCGCGCCGTCACCGAGCAGGCTGAAGGGTTGGGGTTGCACGGTCTGACCGGCATCCAGTTTCAGCCCGTAGCTGCGGTTGTCGCCCATCGCCACAACCCGGTGGGCGTCCTTGCCCGGCCGGATCACGCTCATCACACTGGCGACACTGTCCAGTTTGGGGCTGGCAACCGCGTTGATCGCCTGCTTGACGCTCTTCTGAACGGTCGGGTCCAGGGTGGTCTTGATCAGGTAACCGTTGCGGGCGACGTCCTGCTCGCTGATGCCCGCATCGGCCAGGTACTCCAGCGCGTAGTCACAGAAGAACGCGCGATCCCCGGCGGCGATGCAGCCCTGCGGCAGCGAACCCGGCTTCGACAGAATCCCCAACGGCTGTTCCCGGGCGGTGCGCAGGTCGTCGGCCAGATCGGGAAGGTTCTCGATCATGCTGTCGAGCACCAGATTTCGCCGGTCCAGTGCACCCTGTGGATTGGTATAGGGGTTCAGTGCCGTGGTTGATTGGACCAGCCCCGCCAGCAGTGCGGCCTGTTGCCAGTTGAGATCGGCGGCATTGACCCCGAAGTAGGTCCGCGCCGCGTCCTGCACTCCGTAGGCGCCGTTACCGAACGACACCAGGTTCAGGTAGCGGGTGAGGATTTCCGGCTTGCTCAGCGATTTGTTCAACGCCAGCGCCATCCGGATCTCGCGGAGCTTGCGGGCCGGCGTGGTCTCCACCGCCGCTTGCCGGTCCGCCTCGGTCTGCGCGTTGACCAGAAGGTTGTAATTCTTCACGTACTGCTGCTCGATGGTGGATCCGCCGCGGGCGTCCACAGCTCCCTGCAGGAAGCCGGCCAGACCGGTGAGGGTGCCCTGCAGGTCGACACCGTTGTGGTCGGCGAAGCGTCGGTCCTCGATCGAGACGATGGCCAGTTTCATCGTGTCGGCGATGCGGTTGGTGGGAACCTGCCAGCGCCGCTGCTGATAAATCCAGGCGATCGGTTTGCCGGTCGCGTCGACCATGGTCGAGACCGCCGGTACCTCGCCGTCGACCAGGTCGGCCGAACCCTGGATGACGAGATCCGAGGCGTGATTGCTGGCGACTCCGGCGCCACCCACGATCGGGAACAGCAGGGCGGCGATCAGCACGCCGCCGATCAGGCAGAACTGTGCCAGTTTGCCAACCGTGGACTTGGTCGGCGGGTACTGGTCCGACATGCCGCCTACCCTAAGCCGAACCACACCGAGGGTCCAACAGCAGTGGGCCAGTTGCTGGCAGGGCCCTCAGCGCCCGGCCACCACGACGATCCCGTCCTCATCACAGACAGCCAGATCGCCGGGAATGAAGTCCACCCCGCCGAGCGTCACCGCGACATCGCGTTCGCCGGTTCCGGTTTTGGTGCTCTTGCGCGGATTGGTCCCCAGTGCCTTGATGCCGATGTCGAGTGTCCGCAGCGTGGCGGCGTCGCGGACCGCTCCGTAGACGATCAGACCAGCCCATCCGTTGCCGCGTCCCAACTCGGCGATGACGTCGCCGACCAGTGCCGTGTGCAGTGAGCCACCACCATCGACCACCAGGACCCGGCCGTCGCCCGGTTCGGACAGCACCGACTTCAGCAGCGCGTTGTCCTGGAAGCACTGAACGGTGACGATCGGCCCGGCGAACTGCGCACGGGCTCCGAACTCGCGGAACTGCACATCGCAACTGCGGACGTCGGGGCCGATTTCGTCGACGAGGTCAGCGGTCGGCCGGAACTCGACAGCCATGGCTTCAGCCGCGGCGGAAGCGGCTCAACACCACGGCGACCAGGCCGACGACCGCAAGTCCCATGGTGACGGGAAGCCGCGCCCGGCCGCTGTGCGCCGTAGGCCGCTCCTCGATGCGGGCATTCGGCGGTGTGGCCGGGGGCGTCGCGGCGGTACCCGGAGCGGTCTTGCCGACTGTCAGTGCGGCGTGCGGCGCAGCGGCTTCCAGGACGGGTTGCGCCGGCTTGGCAGCCAGCGCCGCGGGGGCCTTCTTGACGGCCTTGGCGGGCGCCTTCTTGGCCGGGGTTTTCCCGGCGGCTGCCTTCGCGGGCGCCTTTTTCACGGGGGATTTCTTCGCAGGTGCTTTCTTGGCCGCCTTGACGGCTCTGTTCGCAGTCGCCTTTTTGGCCGGCGCGGGTGGGATCGCCCCTGTGCTGTCATCAGGCCCGTGCTGTGGGTCTGCCATCTACCGCTCCTTGTTCTCCTGCGCAGCGTGCTGCCGCGCGTGGGTGCCGGATCGTGCCCATCATGCCAGGGTGCGGTCTCACAACCTGCGTCGCAACCCCCAGGCGGCCGCGGCAGCAACCAGCACCGCGGCTCCAACGATGAATGGCCACAAGGGAATCCGGTCGCCGGGCGCCGCCGCTGCCGGTGAGGGCCCGGGTGTCCCGGTGCCTGTCACCGTCACAGTGAACGACCAGGCACCGGTGACGACGTGTCCGTCCGCGGATGTCACCCGGTAGTTCACCGTGTAACGGCCGGCGGGCCCCAATGGTCGGACGGCGACGCTGACCACGGCGCCGCGGACCTCGGGATCGCCGGACGACCAGAGATTGCCGTCGGGCCCGACGACGGTCATGGCAGCGAACGTCGGCTGCAGATCCTCGTTGAACGTCGCGCTGACGCGGGCCGGTCCGGTGGTCAGGGTGGTGTCGGCGGCCGGCTCGCTGGCGGTCAGGGCGGTATGTGCGGCGGCACTCGGTGCGACGGCGGTCATGGCGACGACAAGTAGTGCCCCGGACAGCGTGCGCAGCAGTGCCGCCAGCACTAGAGCACTCCCAGGCGGGCCATGATGTCGGCGTCGATACCGTCGAGCTGTTCGCCGATGGAGGCCTGTGCGGCCCGCCGGCGCGAGCCCGGCATGTTCTCCGCGGCCGTCACGGCCGCGGACAACGCCGCCAGTCGGTCGGTGACTGCCGAGACGAACTGCTTGGTCTCCTCGTCTTTGCGGTTCTTCTCACCGACCAGGCGCAGCGATTGCTCGGCGCCGGCGATCCGCGCTGACAGCCGGCCACCATGCCCGGAGAACTGGCCCAATTGGGTCAGCGGGACGCCGAGGCGGTCGGCCCGCCGCTCATCGATCGCACCTCGTGCGGCCATCGCAGCCCGGTAGGCGACCGGCACGACGACCGGAGCCAGCAGCCGCGATACCGTCAGGGTGCGACGGACCCGGCTTGGTGCCAGCAACTTTCCTTCCCGGGCGGTTCGCAGCTGGGTCTCGGCCACTTTCACCGCCGTGCGGTCGATATCCTGC
>JBFYOR010000138.1:0-6971 GCA_041303695.1 Mycobacterium sp.
CAGGTGTCCCTGCGCGGGGCTGTTCTCCAGCGCAGACGCCAGGCCGCTGTGATCGGTCATTCTCAAATCCGGGTCATCGTTTAGGTGGCCAACAGGTTGACGATGCCACGGAATGCCGCCGGAAGCGCACTTGCGGCCGGAACGATCATCGACCGCACTGGCGCAAACTCGCTGGCCACCAGCAGTCCGGCCGTCATCAGCCGGTAGCGGCGCGACATCTGCTTCCACTGCCGGTCGTAATCCTGGGGGGTATCGGCCACCACGTTGTCCACCAGGAGTTCCGCACCGCCGAAAGCGATGCCCAGGCCCTCGCCGGTGAGAGCGTCGACGTACCCTGCGGCGTCACCGACGAGCATCACCCGGCCGGCGGTCCGGCTACGGACCCGTTGCCGCAACGGGCCGGCCGCCCGGTCCGCCGAGCAGGCCGGCGCACCGTCCAATCGCGCTGCCAGAGAGGGGAATTCAGCCAGATGCTCATCGAACTTGCCCTGGGTGGAGGTGAGGATGGCCACCCCGACACAGTCGTCGGAGACCGGTGTGACGTAGGCCTCGGTGGCGTCGGCCCAATACACCTCGACGGTGTCACCCCACGGGGCGATCGCCACGTGGCGGCGGATCCCCCACCGGCGCCGTCCCCTGGCCGGCAGGTTCAGTCCCAGCGAACGCCGGATCGGTGAGTGCAGACCGTCGGCGGCTGCCAGATAGCGACCTTTCAGGTCACCGCATCGCACCGAGTCGGCGTCCTGGCTGATCGGGCCGATGTCGCGGTGGACGATCCGCGCCCCGGCATCGACGGCGACGTCGTGCAGGGCTTCGGACAGCGCGGTGCGGCGCACCCCCATTCCCTTTCCGGAGCGGAAATCGGCCTCCGCACGGCGGCTGCCGTCAAGGTAGGTGATTCCCCGGAACGGCCTGCCGTGCAGAGCGACACCGAGCTTCTCCAATTGGCTGATGGTGTGCGGCATGAGACCTTCGCCGCAGGCCTTGTCGATAGGTCCGTGGCGGCGGTCGATGACCACGGTGTCCAGGCCTGCCCGGGCCGCGAACGTTGCGGTGGCCAGCCCTGCCGGGCCGCCCCCGGCGACGATGAGATCGGTCACGACAGCCGCTCCAACGCGGCATTCTCAGTGCTGATCCGAGCGGTCAACAGCGCGGCATTGAGCACAGTGAACACGCACGCGGTGATCCAGGCGCTGTGCACCAACGGGAGGGCAATGCCCTCGGCCACCACGGCGACATAGTTGGGGTGGCTGAAGAATCGGTACGGCCCGCCGGTGATCCGCGGCGCACCCGGGATGACGATCACCCGGGTGTTCCACCGCGGGCCCAGGGTGGCGATGCACCACCACCGAAGCGCCTGCGCCGCAACAAGAACCGCCAGCATGGTCCAGCCCAGCCACGGCAGGAATGGCCGGTCCAGCAACCAGACCTCGGCCACACAGCCCACCAACAGACCGGTGTGCAGCAGCACCATCACCGGGTAGTGACCGAACCCGACCTCGATGCCGCCCCGTGCCCGGCTCCACGCGAGGTTGCGCCGGGCGACCACGAGTTCGACGAACCGTTCGCCGGCGACCGCCGCGACCAGCAGGATGTACCAGGTCAGTGCCACTGCAGCAGAACCAGTTCCGAACAGAATCCGGGCCCCATCGCCATCATCAGGCCCGGGCCCGCGGCCGGGCCCTTGGCGATGGTGTCCCGCAACACGTGCAGCACCGACGAGGACGACAGGTTGCCGACGTCGGCCAGCGAACGCCAGGTGAGTTCGAGCGCATCATCGGGCAGGTCGAGGCTGTCGACGATGGCCTCGATCACCTTCGGGCCGCCGGGATGGCTCACCCAGGTGCCGATGTCATCGATGGCAAGGTCATGGGCGGCGAGGAATCCGGTGACGTCATCGCGCAGATACCGGCTGACCACCTCGGGCACGTCGGCCGAGAGCACCAACTGCAACCCGGTCGCGCCGACATCCCACCCCATGGTGCGCAGCGAGTCCGGGTAGAGGTGGCTGCGCGAGGCGACGATATCGGGTCCGGCCGCGCGAATACGGCTCGCACGGCGTTCACCCACAGCGACCACCGCACCCGCCCCGTCGCCGAACAGCGCGCTGCCCACCCAGCCGGCGATCTCGGATTTCAGCGCGGGAAAGGTAAGTGAGCACAACTCCACCGACAGCAGGACCGCGACGTCGTCGGGCGCCCCGCGCAGATAGTCGTGCAGCCGCGCGACTCCGGCTGCTCCGGCCACACAGCCCAGGCCGAACATCGGTACCCGCCGCACATCCGGCCGCAGACCGATACGGGCGGCCACCCGGGCCTCCAGCGAGGGCGCCATGATGCCGGTCACCGTCGTCGACATGATCATGTCGACGTCTTCCGGTCGAAGACCGGCCTCGTCCAGCGCAGCCGAAAGCGCCACACAGCCGAGGTCGACCGCGTGCTCGATGAACAGATCGTTGGCCGTACCGAAGTCGTTCAGACCGGGGTAGTCCTCGATCGGCAACACCAGGTGGCGGTGGTCGACTTTGGCTGAGCGGTGCAGGCTCCGCAGAATCTTTTCGTGGTCGGCGAACTCCGGAGAAGCCAGAAAGGCCTCAGTGATCGCGTCCTGGCTGTAGCGGTGCGGGGGCAGTGCGCCCTGCACGCCCGCAATCACGCTTCTGGGCCCGGCAGACTCCGGTACGGCTTTGCTCGACATACCCCCAGTATGCGCCGATTCTGGTGAACGGATGCTTACGGTCGGCTGACAGCACAGCCGATGCCGTGCTCAACGCTGTTTTCTCGGCCACGGCAACCAGTACGGCACGGCGCGGACGTAGCTGTCGAACGCGGCGCCGTAGATTCGCCGGAAGCGGGCCTCCTTGAACAAAGGTCCGATCAGGCAGTACGCGGTCAGGGTAAGGGCAACCACCAACTGGTCGGGGGTCCAGGTCGGCACCGTCCACAGGGTCAGCGTGAAGGCCACATAGATCGGCTGGCGGGTCAGCCGAAACAGTCCAGTCACGGGCATCGGGGGGTAGACCGGTTTGCGGCCGCGAAACAGCGCAACCCAGCCCAGGCTGCCGGTCTGCAACCCCAGGCCGGCATCGGCCATCGACTTGCCGAGCAACAACCACGACGCGGCGTAGATCGGGACCATCATGGCCAGCGCCGCCCCGCTGGCCTGCCACCAGATCGTGCCGGTCGGCGACCAGAAGGCGAACAGCACGAAGACCTGCAGTGCGGCGATGGTCGCGTAGGTCGTCGCGGACAACGTCGCCCCGGCGCCCAGCGGCGCCAGCCGGGCCAGCAGTGCCCTACCCCTGGTGGTGAGCAACAGTGAATGAACGACGGGGAACTGGACCAGCAGGGCGGCGTTGGCCAACCAGTTCCACGGCGCCGGGACGGTGCCCAGTGACCGGCTCATGCCGAAGAACATCGCGACCATCATGGTCAACACCCCGAGCAGGAAGGTCACATGGCAGACGATGCCGAAGCACACCGCCAGAACCTTCCGGCCGCCGCCCTGGCGGATCTCCTCAACCGGCACCATCGAACTCACCGACCCTTCGAACTCCAGTAGCGTAGTCGCATGGGACTTCGCAGACGCCTGCCGATGCTGCGCTGGTCGGTCTTGCGCGCCGGGATCGGCATCCGGAAGTTCAACACGACGGGCCAGTTGGGCGATGGGCGGGAAGCAGCAGCGGCCGATTATGTGGTGGCACACGCCCGCCGGGGAGACATCGGTGACGCCCTGGCGAAAATTGACGACTATGCCTACGAGAAATCCTTTCTAGTCAACATCGGAGACGAGAAGGGCAAACTGCTCGACGCGGCAGTCCGGCGATCGAATCCCCGGCTGGCGCTGGAATTGGGCACCTACTGCGGATACAGCGCCTTGCGGATGGCCGCCGTCGCGCCATCAGCGCGAATCATCTCGGTGGAGTTGTCAGCTGCCAATGCCGCAGTTGCCCAACGCATCTGGAATCACGCAGGTGTCGCCGACCGGGTCACCTGCGTCGTCGGCACGGTGGGTGACGGCGGCCGCACCCTCGATGAGCTGGAATCCGAGCACGGACTGTCCGCCGGTGCGCTTGATTTACTGTTCATAGATCACGACAAGAACGCCTACCTGGCCGACCTGCTCGCCATCCTCGACCACGACTGGCTGCGCCCCGGCGCCGTCGTGGTTGCCGATAACGTCGGGTTTCCCGGGTCGCCGGACTACCGCGCCTACATGCGCGAACAACAGGGCAAGCGCTGGCAGACCGTCGAGCACCGCACGCATGTCGAGTACCAGTCGCTGATGCCGGACCTGGTTCTCGAATCAGACTATCTCGGTTAAGAACTACCTAAAGCGCGTTGTCCGCCGAGTGCTTCCGACTGCCGGACTCGCTGATCCCCAACCGATCATGGAGCCTGGCCAGCGGTTTGGGGGCCCACCAGTTCCACCTGCCCATCACATGCATGAACGCCGGCACCAGGACCACCCGAACCAGGGTGGCGTCGACCAGGATCGCCAGGGTCAGGCCTACGCCGAACAACCGCATGATGGCCACCTGCGCGGCGATCAGGGCCGCGAAGGAGATCGCCATGATCAGCGCGGCGGCGGTGATGACCCGGCCGGTGTGAGCCAGGCCGAGCGCCACACTTTCATCGTTGTCGGAGCTGTTCTGCTCCGGCCCGGCGGCCAGCCAGTACTCCCGGATCCGCGAAACCAGGAACACCTCGTAGTCCATGGACAGTCCGAACGCCACGCAGAACAGCAGTACCGGCATATTGGCCACCAGGGTGCCGGTCGGGGTGGTACCCAGCCCGCCGAGGTTGCCGTCCTGGAAGATCCACACAATCGCCCCGAAAGCCGCGCTGAGCGAAAGCATGTTGAGGATCAGCGCCTTGACCGGCAGCACCACGCTGCCGGTCAGCAGGAACAGCAGCACCAGCATGATGGTCGCGATCAGGCCCAGTACCAGTGGAAGCCGGGAGGTGATGGCGTCGACGCTGTCGCGGTTGGTCTGCGCCAACCCGCCGAACTCGACGGTCCGGTCGCCCGGCGCGGGCACCGCATGCATCCGGCTGAGTTGAGTCTCGGAACTCTCCGAGAACAGCGGCAGCGAACTGCCGACGGTGATCAGGGTGCTGCCGGCGGCCTCCCCGGTGGCGGCCATCGGCGGCCCGGTCAACTCCCCACCCACGAAGGTGCCCATCGGAGCCGACACCGAGTCCACCCCGGGGACTCTGGACAATTCGGCGGCGTAGCGGTCGACCTCGGCGCGGTCCAGGCCGACGGAGTCGGTGATGACGATGGGCACCTCGGAGTCGGAGTCGATGGCGAAATCCGATCTCAGCAGATCACCGACTTGGTGGGCCGAGGCCGACTTCGGCAGCACCCGGTCGTCGGGGAAGCCCGGCCGTACCCCGAAGAACGGCGCGCCCAGCACGACCAGCAGCAGCACCACTGCCAGACCGATCGGTACGGCATGCCGGGTGACGTATTTCGTTGAGCGGTACCAGAACTGCTGTTCGACCGGCAGCGGTGTCGGTTCCGGCCGGCCCAGCATCCGGCGCAGGGCACGGCGCACGTCCAGTGCGTCGAGCCGGTCGCCGAGCAGCATGATGGCCGCGGGTGTGACGACGATGGCGGCAAGCGCGGCGAAGGCCACCGTGGCCACCCCGGCGTAGGCGAACGACCGCAGGAAGTTCATCGGAAACAGCACCATCACCGCCATCGACAGCGCGACGATCACGGCCGAGAACATCACGGTGCGACCGGCGGTGGCCATGGTGGTGACGATCGCCTGCTCGCGACCGCTTCCCAAGGCGAGTTCGTCGCGGTAGCGGCTGATCATCAGCAGCGTGTAGTCGATGGCCAGCGCCAGACCCATTGCGGTCGTGAGGTTCAGGGCGAATATCGACACATCGGTGAAGAAGGTGACCCCGCGCAGCACGGCCAGTGATCCGAGGATCGCCATAAGCCCGACGGCGATCGGCAGTGCCGCGGCGAACAGTCCACCGAACACCCAGATCAGCACCAGGAAACTGAGCGGGATGACGATCGCCTCCAGCAGCAGAAGATCCCGCTTCGATTGCTCGGTGACTTGCAGATTCACCATCGCGGCACCGCCGGCCCGCACCACGACACCGTCACGTTCGCCGACGATCGCCTCGGTGAGTTCCTTCGCGTAGGCCTGCTGGCTGCTTTCAGGGCCGACGATCCCGGTCACGATCAGGCCCGACTTCGAGTCGGAGCTGACCAAAGCCGACGCGGCCGGCGGCGGCGCCGTCCAGGCCGAGGTGACGGTCGCAACCTGCCCGGAGGCTTCCAGCTTGGCGATGACGTCGGTTGCCGCCGCGCGGCCCTGCGGGCTGTCGTAGCCCTGCGGAGCGGTGATCACGACCACCAGCGGAACGTCGCCCCGGCCGAACTTCTCGGTGAGCAGTTTCGCCGCCCGGGAGGACTCGGCGTTCGGGTCCTGGAATCCACTCGGGGAGAGCTTGTCGGCGACCGTGACGCCGAACGCGCCGATGACGAGCATCAGCAGCACGGCGGTGATGACCACCCGCCGCGGCGCTGCGATTCCGAGTCGGGCGATCCGTCGAAGCACTGCTGTGTCCTCACTCATCTGCCGGCCGGGTCGGGACGAGCCCGCGTCATTCTTACAGTTGACCGCACCCGCGGCTAGGCGCACGCCTGCCGGGCAGCCGCAGCACCGCTGGCAAAGGCGCCGTGCACGGTCGAATGCCGGGTGGGGTCCTGGGCCTCACCCGCCAGCCACAGCCGGCCGTCGATGGGTTCGGCCAGGGCGACACGGTCGGCGTTTTCGGAGCCTGCTGCGGTGAACGAATATGAACCGCGGCTGAATTCGTCGGCCCACCAGTTCGACGCCTGCGCGGCCAGCGGCGGTTGAAAGCGTCCCGGGTAGATCGGGGCGAGCAGGGCCGGGGCCGCTGCGGCCTGCTGCTCGACGGGATCTACCCGGGACGCTTTCAACC
>JBFYOR010000139.1:0-8064 GCA_041303695.1 Mycobacterium sp.
GTGCCGGCGTTCAGCGCCCCGGTCGCTGGGCGGTTCAGTCCGGCTCAGCAGAGCGGGGGGCCCTCACCGATGCGGTCGGGTGCCGGCAAGCGGGCGATGATCGTGCTGGCGCCCGGTGACCGCGTCAATCACGACACGTACGGACTCGGCCGCGTCGAAGAGGTGTCCGGGGTGGGGGAGGCGGCGATGTCGCTGATCGACTTCGGCAGCGCCGGGCGGGTCAAGCTCATGCACAACCACGCTCCGGTGCAGAAGCTCTAACGCTTCCGCAGGTCAGTAGCCGCCGAGCGAGACGCCGCGGGCGGCCAGCCACGGCACCGGGTCGGTCTGGCTGGTGCCGCCCAGCAGCACCTCGAAGTGCAGGTGCGGGCCGGTGGAGAAGCCGCGGTTGCCGATGCTGGCGATCTGATCGCCGGCGAAGACCCGCTGACCGATCTGGACGTCCCAGCTGTTGACGTGGCCGTAGAGCGTCACGGTGCCATCGGAGTGCCGGATCTTCACCCATGCGCCGTATCCGGAGTTGGTCGGCCCGGCATCGGCGACCACACCGTCGGAGACCGCGTAGATCGGTGTGCCGATCGGCCCGGCGAGGTCGACACCGCCGTGTAGGGCACCCCAGCGGTACCCGAAGCCCGAGGTGAACATCGCCCGCGTCGGCAGGACGAACAGCGGACGCTGCAACAGGGCCTCGCGCTCGGCGCGCTCGGCGGCGAAGGCGACACCCTTGGCGAGTTCTTCGGCGTGCACGGCGGCGTTGGCCACCGGCTTGACCGTGACCAGCTCGGCCCCCCGGGACATCGGTGTGCCCGCGATCGGGGTCCTGTCGGCGGCCAGGACGGTACGACTGACGGGCTCTTCGACCGGGGCTGCCATGCAGTAGGAGGCCGCTGCGGCGGCACCGACGGCCATTGCGGCGATCAGCACGCGCCCGCGCGCGGCGCTGGTGGGCTGGCGACGGTGCCGGGGGGTGCGGGGCAGCAGGTCGGTGTCCTCGGTGCTGCTGTACATCGGCCGCTCGGCGCGGTCCGCGGTCCGGGAACCGGAGAACTTGGCGGGGACGTCCAACAGGGGCGTCAGATCCTCGACATCGCGCATGACATCGAGGCCGGCATCGAGATCAACCTGCGCCGACGAGGTCTGGTCCGTGGCTCGCGTCAGCGAGTCCCGGGCTGGGGCCGTCCTAATCTGCGTCAAAACCAAGTCCTCTAGTCCGTGACCAAAGCGTTATCTAGACCTGAGGACGGTAACCAAAATGTGACCGAAGTGGCAACCCAAGCGGAAACAACCCCGGGGATTGTGACTTGGATCACGATGACCCGGCGTGCGGCTGTTTTATCGGGGAGGTCGGGTCTCTGGGGCCCGCCGCCTGCGGATACAGTTCCCCCGGAGCGTCTTCGTCAAACCACAGACCAGCGAGAGAGCCCGTAGAAATCCCATGGACCTTTTCGAGTACCAGGCGAAGGAACTGTTCGCCAAGCATCACGTCCCCACCACTCCCGGCCGGGTGACCACCTCGGCTGAGGACGCTAAGGCGATCGCCGAGGAGATCGGCCGCCCGGTCATGGTGAAAGCCCAGGTCAAGGCGGGCGGCCGCGGTAAGGCGGGCGGTGTGAAGTACGCCGCTACGCCCGAGGACGCCTTCACCCATGCCTCGAACATCCTGGGCTTGGACATCAAGGGCCACATCGTGAAGAAGCTGCTGGTCGCCGAGGCCAGCGATATCGCCGAGGAGTATTACGTCTCCTTCCTGCTCGACCGTGCCAACCGCACCTACCTCGCCATGTGTTCGGTGGAGGGCGGGATGGAGATCGAGGAGGTGGCCGCCACCAAGCCCGACCGGCTCGCCAAGGTGCCGGTGGATGCGGTCAAGGGAGTCGACCTGGCGTTCGCCCGGTCGATCGCCGAGCAGGGCCACCTGCCCGCCGAGGTGCTCGACGCCGCCGCGGTCACGATCGCCAAGCTGTGGGAGGTGTTCGTCAAAGAGGACGCCACCCTGGTGGAGGTCAACCCGCTGGTGCGCACTCCCGACGACCAGATCCTCGCGCTGGACGGCAAGGTCACCCTGGACGGCAACGCGGACTTCCGTCATCCCGATCACGCCCAGTTCGAGGATCGTGACGCCACCGACCCACTGGAACTCAAGGCCAAGCAGCACGACTTGAACTACGTCAAGCTCGACGGCGAGGTCGGCGTGATCGGTAACGGCGCCGGCCTGGTGATGTCGACACTCGACGTGGTGGCCTATGCGGGCGAGCGGCACGGCGGGGTCAAGCCGGCCAACTTCCTCGACATCGGCGGCGGCGCCTCGGCCGAGGTGATGGCGGCCGGCCTGGACGTGATCCTGGGCGACGAACAGGTCAAGAGTGTGTTCGTCAACGTCTTCGGCGGTATCACCTCCTGTGACGCAGTGGCCTCAGGCATCGTCAAGGCGCTGCAGATGCTCGGCGCCGAGGCGAACAAGCCGTTGGTCGTTCGACTGGACGGCAACAATGTCGAGGAGGGCCGGCGCATCCTCGCCGAGGCCAACCACCCGCTGGTGACCCTGGCCGAGACCATGGACTCGGGCGCCGACAAAGCAGCAGAACTCGCCGCCGCCGGAAAGGGCCTCTGATCCATGTCGATCTATTTGAATAAGGACTCCAAGGTCATCGTCCAGGGCATCACCGGCGGTGAGGGCACCAAGCACACCGCCCTGATGCTCAAGGCCGGCACCCAGGTGGTCGGCGGCGTCAACGCCCGCAAAGCGGGAACGACGGTGTCACACAAGGCCGCCGACGGCAGCGATGTCGAACTTCCGGTATTCGCCTCGGTCGCCGAGGCGATGGAGAAGACCGGCGCGGATGTGTCGATCGCATTCGTGCCGCCGCAGTTCTCCAAGGACGCCATCGTCGAAGCCATCGACGCCGAGATTCCTCTTCTGGTGGTCATCACCGAGGGAATCCCGGTGCAGGACAGCGCCTATGCATGGGCCTATAACGTCGACCACGGCAACAAGACCCGGATCATCGGCCCGAACTGCCCGGGCATCATCACCCCGGGCGAGGCACTGGTCGGCATCACCCCGGCCACCATCACCGGCAAGGGCCCGATCGGGCTGGTGTCCAAGTCCGGCACGTTGACCTACCAGATGATGTACGAACTGCGGGATCTGGGCTTCTCCACCGCGATCGGCATCGGCGGCGACCCGGTGATCGGCACCACTCATATCGACGCCATCGCGGCGTTCGAAAAGGATCCCGAGACCAAGCTCATCGTGATGATCGGTGAGATCGGCGGCGACGCCGAGGAACGGGCGGCCGACTACATCAAGGCCAACGTCACCAAGCCGGTCGTCGGCTACGTGGCGGGCTTCACCGCGCCGGAGGGCAAGACCATGGGCCATGCCGGCGCCATCGTGTCCGGCTCCTCGGGCACCGCTGCGGCCAAGCAGGAGGCCCTTGAGGCGGCCGGGGTGAAGGTCGGCAAAACCCCCTCGGCCACAGCCGAATTGGCTCGGGAGATCCTCAGCAGCTTGTGAACCCGGTCAGTCCCCGAACCCCGGTTCTGGTCGGCGTCGGCCAGTTCACCGAGCGCATCGACGACCCGGACTACCGCGGGATGTCGTCGGTCGAGTTGGCGACGGCCGCGGCTCGAGCCGCTCTGGATGACACCGGAGTTCCGTCCTCGGTGGCCGGTGCCATCGACACCGTGGTCGGCATCCGGCAGTTCGAGATCTCCGGTAAGGGGATGGCCCCACTGGGGGTCTCGACCAACTACCCGCGTTCGGTGGCCCAGCGCGTCGGAGCCGCACCGGCCCGCGCAGTGCTGGAGCCGATCGGTGGCCAGGGTCCCCAGCATGCGGTCACCGAATTCGCCGGTGCGATCGCGGCGGGCGAGGCCGACGTGGTGCTGATGTTCGGGTCGGAGAACGGTTCCACGCTGCGAACTTTCGCCAAGCGAGACGATAAGCCGGACCACTCCGAGACCGTCGAGGGTCAACTCGAGGACCGTGGCTTCGGATACGACGGACTCTTCGACGATTACACCGTGGCGCACGGTCTCGTCGGCGCGCCGGCGCAGTACGGACTGTTGGAGAACGCCCGCCGCGGGCGGGTGGGCCTCGGTGTCGCCGAGTACCGCCGTGCGATGGCCGAACTCTTCGCGCCGTTTTCCGCCGTCGCGGAGAACAATCCGTTCTCCGCCTCGCCGGTGCGGCGTTCGGTCGAGGAGATCCTCACCGTCGATGCCGACAACCGGATGATCTGCGACCCCTACCCGCGGCTGCTGGTGGCCCGCGATCAGGTGAACCAGGGTGCGGCCGCGGTGCTGATGTCGGTGGAGGCCGCGCGCCGTCTCGGGGTGCCCGAGGAGAAGTGGGTGTATCTGCGCGGGCATGCCGATCTGGTGGATCAGCCACTGCTGGACCGCGCCGACCTGAGTTTCAACTCGGCGTCGATCCTGGCCGTGCGGGAGGCGTTGTCGGTGGCCGGGGTCGGCCTGGACGACATCTCGACCTTCGACCTGTATAGCTGTTTCCCGGTGCCGGTGTTCACCATCTGCGACGGCATGGGGTTGGCCTGCGACGACCCGCGTGGGCTGACCCTCACCGGTGGGCTGCCGTACTTCGGCGGGCCGGGAAACAGCTACTCCCTGCATGCGATCGCCGAGACGGTGGCCCGCATGCGGTGCGCCCCGGGGGCCTTCGGGTTGGTCGGGGCCAACGGTGGCATTCTCAGCAAGTACTCAGTGGGGGTGTACTCCACGGCCGCGGCCGACTGGGTGCCGGACGACAGCGCGCGGTTGCGTGCCGAGGTCGCTGCCCGGCCGAAGACCCCGGTGACCCGGCGCGCAGAGGGCACCGGCACCGTCGAGACCTACACCGTGCGGTACGACTGGCCGGTGCGCACCGGCATCGTCATCGGCCGCCTCGATGCCGACGGCAGTCGCTTCCTGGCGCTGGTGCAGGATCCCGATCTGGTGGGTCTGCTCAGCGAGGGTGAACCGCTGGGCGCACGTATCCAGGTGCAATCGACCGAGCAGGGCAACCGGGCCACCCTGGCCTGAGGCTCTCTCGTCGAGTTCCCCTGCCCCGCGAGCAGACATAAAGTCGCACTCCGGGCCGGCTTTTTATGCGAGTTTGTGTCTGCTCGGCGGGGAAGGCCGGTCAGGCCATCGCCGCGAGCTTGCCGGCCAGCCGCTCGACGTAGGCCGCGACCTCGTCTTCCGGCTTGTCCGGCAGCCCGAACAGCACCTCGGTGACGCCGATCCGCTCCCAGTGCTCGAGCTTCTCGGCCACCGGCTTGAAATCCAGCGCCACGATCTGCGGCGCACCGGAGCGGCCCGCGGCGGCCCAGGTGTCCTGCAGCAGTCGCACCGGGGCGTCGATGTCGAAGTCGCGGGGTGTGGTGATCCAGCCGTCGGCGTTCTTCGCGATCCATGTGAAGTTCTTCTCGGTGCCGGCTGCCCCGACCAGAACCGGAATGTGCGATTGCACCGGCTTGGGCCATGCCCAGCTGGGCCCGAACGTGACGAACTCGCCGTCGTAGGAGGCCTCCTCATCGGTCCACAAAGCGCGCATCGCCTCGATGTACTCGCGCAGCATGGTGCGCCGGCGGCCCGGCGGCACGTTGTGGTCGGTCAGTTCATCGGTGTTCCAGCCGAAGCCGACCCCCACGCTGACCCGGCCGCCGGACAGGTGGTCCAGGGTGGCAATGGTTTTCGCCAGACTGATCGGGTCATGCTCGACCGGAAGAGAGACGGCGGTGGACAGCCGCACCCGCGTGGTGACCGCCGCCGCGGTCGCCAGGCTCACCCACGGGTCGAGGGTCCGCATATAGCGGTCGTCGGGCAGCGACTCGTCCCCGGTCGTGGGATGGGCGGCTTCGCGCTTGACCGGGATGTGAGTGTGCTCGGGAACGTAGAAAGTGGCGAAGCCGTGGTCGTCGGCAAGCTTGGCCGCCGCCGCCGGCGTGATTCCCCGGTCGCTGGTGAAGAGGACAAGCCCATGATCCATGCGCTGAATTAGAACGTGTTCTAGCTTGCCGGACAAGTCCGTCGCCGAGACTGCCGGTGGATTCGGTGACACGCCCGCGCCTGCCCGTCGGCGCGGCGCTGTGCGCTAGCGTGGGTTCCGTCATCTGTGAGGAGAGACTATGAGCTATCCGCCCCCCAATCAGGGCTATCCGGCGCCGCAGCAACCCGGCGGTTACGGCGGCCCGGTCGGACCGTCGTATCCCGCGCCCGTCGCCGGACCCGCCAAGACGCCGGTCTACCTCACCGTGGGCGTCGTCGTGCTGGGCCTGGTCGCCTACTTGGCGAGTTTCGGCCCGCTACTGAGCATCAACACCGACATCGGGCCCTTCGGCGGAGCGGAGTTCACCGCGAGCGGCCTCAGTTACTGGACCGTCGCCGCGCTGTTCGCCTCGCTGCTGGCCGCAGTGAGCCTGCTGCCCAAGTCGCGGCCCTACACCGCGATGGTCGCGGTGGCAGCCGTGCTCGGGGTTCTGCTGGTCATCGGGCAGGTCGTCAACCGGCCGAGCGGTTTCTCCGTCGGCTGGGCGCTGTGGCTGGTGCTGGCGTTCACCCTGCTGCAGGCCGTCGCGGCGGTCACTGCCCTGCTGTTCGAGTCCGGCGTGCTGAGCGCGTCCGCTCCCCGGCCGCAGTACGGACAGTTCGGCCAGTACGGACCGCCGCCGGGTGGCTACTACCCTCAACAGGGTGGCCAGCAGGGCCAGCCCGGTGTCACGGGTCAGGCGGCCCAGCAGCGTCCCGGCTACCCCACGCCGTACCCGGGTGCTTATTCCGCCGGCGGGTACGCCCAGCCCGACACCACCTCGACCGATACCCCGCCGACCGGTTTTCCGGCCTACACCCCGCCGCCTGCAGCCGGGTCACAGGAGTCGTCGTCCAGTTCGAATCCGTCCTGATCGAGCGGCCCCTACCTGAGCAGTGACACGGATGGAGGACAGGGTTCCGTCGGCAACCGGTTCCCCGCAGCCTCGTGACTTGGTGCGGGTCGCTTTCGGGCCGTCGTTGGTGGCGCTCATCGTCATCGCCGCAGTTGTTCTGGTGCAACTGGTGGTCGCCAACAGCGAGCTGACCGGAACCCTCGGTGCGGTCGCCAGCGTCTGGCTGGCCGCGCACCTGGTGCCGATCACGATCGCCGGCCAACAGATCGGCGTCCTGCCGCTGGCACCGGCGGCCCTGATGATCTGGGCGACCGCGCGGGTTACCGCCCAGATCACCCCACCCCGGGGGTCGTGGTTCGTCATCCGCTGGATCGTGGCCTCCGCGTTGGGCGGTCCGCTGTTCCTCACCGCGCTGGCGCTGGCCGTGGTCCACGACGCCGCCTCGGTGATCACCGAGTTGCAGACCCCCAACGCGCTCGGGGCCTTCACCGGCGTTCTGGCCGTGCACGGGATTGGAGCCCTGATCGGGGTGGGTTCACGCGTGCGCGCACGATGGGTGCCGACGCTGGGTCTGCCCGGTTGGCTCACCGACGCCGTGCGTCCGGCGATGATCGGGGCGGCTGCACTGCTGTCACTGTCCTGCGCGGTGGTCGCGGCGTCGCTGGTTGTGCACTGGGGGACCATGCACGAGCTCTTCGGCATCACCGACTCGTTCTTCGGCCAACTCAGCCTCAGCCTGCTGTCGCTGCTATATCTGCCCAACGTCGTGCTCGGCGCCGCCGCGGTGGCGGTGGGTTCCAGCGCCCATATCGGTTTCGCGACATTCAGTTCATTCACCGTCTTCGGTGGCGACATCCCGGCGCTGCCGATCCTGGCCGCGGTGCCGACCCCGCCGCTCGGGCCGGTGTGGGTGGCGCTGCTGATCATCGGCGCCGCCGCGGGGGTGGCCATCGGCCAGCAGTGCGCGCGCCGGCCGCTGCCGCTTCCGCTGGCGTTCGCCAAGCTTGCGGTGGCCTCGCTGCTGGCCGCGGTGGGCCTGGCCCTGCTGGCGCTGGCCGGCAGCGGCCAGTTGGGCAACTTTGGCCACGTCGGAGTGGATCAGGCCACCTACGGGCCCGGAGTGTTCTTCTGGTTCTTCGTCATCGGCGCCGTGACGGTGGTGATGGCCGGCGGTATC
>JBFYOR010000140.1:0-4216 GCA_041303695.1 Mycobacterium sp.
GGCCGGGGTTGACCTGCGCCGACTGCGCGACATCTACGACGAACTGCAGCCAGCCCCCGGTCCGACCGCCTGATCGGACGGCCCGCCGGACGGAGCCGGAGGTTGCCGATATGGCTGCCCGGGTCGAATCGGTGTGCCATGGTTGACCGCGCTACATGAGACAGTTTTGAGAGACCGACGCAGCCGAAGGGATGCCAGATGGCCGGCCAGGGCCCCACAAGCAACACACCATCGGTGTTCGACGACGAGGACTTCTCCGGTCGCGGCGCAGTTCGGATCGCCTCGGTCGCAGCATTGGGCGGACTGCTGTTCGGCTACGACAGCGCGGTGATCAACGGCGCGGTGGCGTCGATCCAGAGCCATTTCGACATTAGCAACGCGTCCCTCGGTTTCGCGGTCGCCTCCGCCCTGCTGGGTGCGGCCGCGGGCGCCATGACGGCCGGCCGGCTGGCCGACCGGATCGGGCGCATCTCAGTGATGAAGATCGCCGCGGTGCTGTTCTTCATCAGCGCCATCGGAACCGGCCTGGCAACGAACGTGGGCATGATCGTGGTGTTCCGCGTGATCGGTGGCATCGGGGTCGGCGTCGCATCGGTGATCGCCCCGGCCTACATCGCCGAGACGTCGCCGGCCCGTATCCGCGGCCGGCTGGGATCGCTGCAGCAGCTGGCGATCGTGTCCGGCATTTTCGTTTCGCTGGCCATCGACTACCTGCTCGCGCACCTTGCCGGCGGCGCCAGCAAGGAACTGTGGCTGGGACTGGAAGCCTGGCGCTGGATGTTCCTGATGATGGCCCTGCCCGCAGTCATCTATGGCGTGCTGACGTACACCATCCCGGAGTCACCACGGTATCTGGTTGCGCGCCACCGGATTCCGGAGGCGCGCAAGGTGCTGAGCATGCTGCTGGGGGAGAAGAATCTCGATATCACCATCGACCGGATCCAGAGCACGCTGAAGGGCGAGGAGAAGCCGTCCTGGCGCGATCTGCGCAAGCCGACCGGCGGCATCCACGGCATCGTGTGGGTGGGACTTGGGCTGTCGATCTTCCAGCAGTTCGTCGGGATCAACGTGATCTTCTACTACTCCAATGTGCTGTGGGAGGCGGTCGGCTTCGACGAGAGCCAGTCCTTCCTGATCACCGTGATCACCGCGATCGTCAACATCGCGACGACCCTGATCGCCATCTCGCTGATCGACAAGATCGGCCGAAAGCCGCTGCTGCTGATCGGCTCCTCCGGTATGGCCGTCACCCTGGCGACGATGGCCTTCATCTTCGGCACCGCCCCGCAGGTCAACGGCACCCCCCAACTCAGTGGCGCGGAGGGTCCGATAGCGCTTGTCGCGGCGAACCTGTTCGTGGTGGCCTTCGGCATGTCGTGGGGCCCGGTGGTGTGGGTCCTGCTCGGTGAGATGTTCCCGAACCGTATCCGCGCCGCCGCGCTGGGCCTGGCCGCTGCCGGCCAGTGGGCCGCCAACTGGCTCATCACCGTCAGCTTCCCCGAGTTGCGCAACCACCTCGGCGTCGCGTACGGCTTCTACGCGTTGTGCGCCATTCTCTCGTTCATGTTCGTCTGGAAGTGGGTCCGGGAGACCAAGGGTGTGGCCCTGGAGGATATGCACGCCGATCAGATGGCATAGCCCGATTGGCTCAGCGCTCCGGTCATGTTTGAGCCGGGACCTGATCGGGAAGTCCTAGGCCACATGGTCGAGCGACGCCGTCGAGCGACGTGTTTGACGATTCGCCAGGAGATAGTGCATGACGCAGACCATGACGGAGACCACGACGGAAACCACGACGGAGACCCTGTGGGCCCCAGCGCGGCGTCGCGGACGCCCGCCCGCGAGTCAGGCCGCTGTCACCCGGGAGCGGATTCTGCGGGCCGCCCAGCAGGTCTTCGCCGAATCCGGCTACGAGGCCGCCACCTTCCAGGCCATCGCGGCGAACATCGGTCTGACCAGGCCGGCGATCAACAACTACTTCAATTGCAAGTCGGCCCTATACGAGGAAGTGGTGGGCCGGGTGAGCGATGTACTGCTCGACGCCATCGGGGTCGCGTCGGCGGAGCCCACCCTCGCCGGGCAGATCCTGACCTTCATCCGTACCGCGATGCGCGAGGACGACACCGACCCGTCGGTGGCCGGGTTCCTGGTTCAGTCGGTGATGGATGTCGGACACATCCCGGCCGGTGGCCGCCGAGCCGCCGGGCTCATCGAGCGGTTCGTCCACACCGCGGTGGGGTCGGCGGTGCAGCGTGGCGAGATCAGCGCCGACCAGGACGGACTGACGGACATGCTGATGGGGATGGTGTGGGGGACGGCCTTTCAACTAGCCCGCGGCGACGGCGTCCGCGCGGATCGCATGCTCACCCAACTGTGCGGCGTTCTGGACCAAGGGTTGGTCCACTAGCGGCCCGGGCCGAAACCGCCGTGACGGCGGTGCGGCCCGCATGGAACAATCCGTGGCCGTGAAGACCTTCGAGGAGCTGTTCGCCGAATTGGGCGAGCGGGCCCGCACCCGTCCGGAAGGCAGCGCGACCGTTGCCGCGCTGGATGCCGGGGTGCATGGCCTGGGCAAGAAGATCCTCGAAGAGGCCGGTGAGGTGTGGCTTGCCGCCGAGCACGAGTCCGACGAGGCTCTCGCCGGCGAGATCAGCCAGCTGCTGTACTGGACGCAGGTGTTGATGATCTCCCGGGGACTGGACCTCGACGACGTCTACCGGAAGCTGTAGGGACCGTCATGCTGCGTGTCGCGGTACCGAATAAAGGCGCGCTGTCCGAGTCGGCGGCCGAGATCCTGTCCGAAGCCGGATACCGGCGGCGCAGCGACCCCAAGGACCTCACCGTCATCGATCGGGTCAACGGCGTCGAGTTCTTCTTCCTGCGCCCCAAGGACATCGCCATCTACGTCGGGTCGGGAGACCTCGACTTCGGGATCACCGGCCGGGATCTGGCCGCCGAGTCCGGCGCGCCGGTCCGCGAGCGTCTGGCTCTGGGGTTCGGATCGTCGAGTTTCCGCTACGCCGCCCCGACGGACCGCCAGTGGACGGTGGCCGATCTGGCCGGCCGGCGGATCGCCACCGCCTATCCGAATCTGGTGCGAAAAGACCTCGCCGCCAGGGGAATCGACGCGACCGTGATCCGACTCGACGGGGCGGTCGAGATTTCGGTGCAACTCGGCCTTGCCGACGCCATCGCCGACGTCGTCGGCTCCGGGCGCACCCTGAGCCTGCACGATCTGGCGGCGTTCGGTGATCCGCTGTGCGATTCCGAGGCGGTGCTCATTGAACGTGACGCCGACCAGTGCGACGATCGGGCCGCCCGCGACCAGTTGGCCGCCCGGGTGCAGGGTGTGGTGTTCGGGCAGCAGTACCTGATGCTGGACTACGACTGCCCGCGTGCCGTCTTGGAGCGCGCCACCGAGATCACCCCGGGTCTGGAATCGCCGACCATCGCGCCACTGGCGGACCCGGAATGGGTGGCGGTGCGGGCTCTGGTGCCGCGCCGCGAGGTCAACGCCATCATGGACGAGATCGCGGCGATCGGCGCCAAGGCGATACTGGCCTCCGACGTCCGGTTCTGCCGGTTCTGAGCGTGCTAGCGTGCCCGGCATGACGCACGCGCTCGTCTTGTTGCTGGCCCTGCTCATCGGCGTCGTCGCCGGTCTGCGCACCTTCACCGCTCCGGCGGTCCTGGCGTGGGCGGCGCTACTGCAGTGGATCAACCTGGACGGCACCTGGGCGTCGTGGATGGGGCACTGGATCACCGTGGCGATCCTGACCCTGCTGGCAGTCGCCGAACTGGTCAGCGACCAGATGCCCGCCATGCCGAGTCGCAAGAGCGCACCCCAGTTCCTGGCCCGGCTTGTCACCGGTGCTTTCTCCGGTGCGGTACTGGGGACCGCGTGGGGCTACCGATGGGGCAGCCTCGGGGCCGGCCTGATCGGTGCCGTGATCGGCACGATCGGCGGCTACGAAGCCCGCACCCGCCTGGTCGCGGCCAACGGCGGACGGGACCGCCCCATCGCCGTCGCCGAAGACGTGTTCGCCGCGGCGGCGGGCGTCGCGATCGCTTACGCGACCAGCGCTCTCTGAATCGCCGATTCGGCACCTGCGGTGGTGACCGCGCCCCGATAATCGTCGGATGTTGCCGGACTGGATATCTCGCCGCACGAACAGGGCCGTGCGGCGTACGGGTGCCGCAATCGCCTGCGCCCTGA